>NZ_JAKJSN010000038.1:0-55699 GCF_050337005.1 Photobacterium japonica
TATTGTTGATTTGTCGAATATTTTTAAAACTAGGTATTTTAAAAAATACTTATCGTCTTTTTCTTTTAAGTTCAGATCTAGGTAAAGGCTCTAGATTGTACAATTCTGGCGAATTTCGTGCAGCTTTTGATGTGCTTGCGAAGTATGAAAATACTGAAATAGGTGATGAACTTGTTTCAGCTGCTTTAGCAGAAATTAAGTACTACTTAGCCCTCATGTATTATTACGGTCAAGGTGTGAATAAAGATGTGCACGTTGCCAATTCTTTGTTTTCAGAATCAGCTTATCTTGGTAGTGAAAATGCTATGAAATATGTCGCATCCAAAAAAGAAGACCGAGATCAAAATTGAACATAACAATTGCTTCCAGTGTGACGCTGGATTTGATCCGTTTTCGTGTTGATTTGCTGCGCTCAAACAATAACACAAAACCCACTTTGTATTCGGGGAAGCTTAAGCGGGTGTTATATTAAGGGGAAGTATGCTTATTCTTAACATTTCTGATGATGATTTGACGTACAAGCAATCTAAGTGGTTGTTAGAGTATGCTCGAGTAGTCGGGTGCGATCGCTTTAGTTTTGATATTGAAATTAAAGAAAACGATGTTGCGATAAAATATCAACATAGTTTACTTGAGCAACTTCAGCCGTTTAGTTTAGGTTCAGAAAATGCGGAAATTATTGTAACGTACAATAGAGAACCAAGTATTCGCCGTCAAAATATGTGGGCTCTAACTAACGAAAGTATTCAAATTATATTAAAACATATGGGGAGAAACTTGTTGGATAACATGCTGGCTGAGAATGAAGGTATTTCTGGTTGGCGAATCTACAAAAAGAATGAGAAAAAAGTACATGTTAGTGCTGTATATGGGTTTGACTATTTTTTCTTTGTCGAACCTCCTAGTGGGCTTATTAATCGCTTGGGTGACTCGGCAAAGTTTGCTCTTATAACAAATAAAAATAATGGTGTTGCGGAGCCAAAACTCAATCCCGAGTGTTGAACAAGCTCGACGCTTCTTTATAGGGTAAATTGTGCGATCTGGTTTGAATGGGAGTCCATGTCATTCGTTATATGAATAAGGATGTTATGCAACAGTCAATTGAAAGTAATCGATTATTATTGAGGCCGTTTTCTCCTAATGACGCAGAGCGTGTTGCAGAATTAGCAGGTGATGAAGTTATCGCAGAAATGACGGCAAACATTCCTCACCCTTATGCCGTATCAGATGCTGAAAGTTGGATTGGCACTCATGAAGCGTTATTTTTGAGTGGGAAAGGCGTTGTTTTTGCCATTGTGCTAAAAGAGAGTTTTGAGCTAATTGGCGCTATCAGTTTCCCGAAACTAGATAATGGTTTGGGTGTTCTTGGTTACTGGTTAGGTGTTTCTTTCTGGGGTAACGGATACGCAACAGAGGCATCTAAAGCTCTGATTTCCTTTTCAAAGGAACATTACGGATTAACAACATTGCAAGTAATGCATCTTGTTGAAAACGAGCGCTCAAGGTCAGTCATTGAAAAGCTGGGTGCAAAATACGTCGGCAATGAGATAAATCGCATGCAAGGTCGAGTTCGTGAGGTTTGCATGTATCTGTCTGAGGTGTAAAACTTAAATGGATTTTTTCTATCAAAGTCCGCTAGGTGCAATACATAGCCTATGTGCCTTAATTGCATTTATTTCAGGGTTTATTGTTTTACGTAATACTAAAGGGACGCTTTTTCATAAGAAAATAGGATATGTTTACGGGATCTCAATGATCTTATTGAATTTATCAGCAATCCCAATTACCAACTTATTTAATGGTATGGGATTTTTTCACCTATTTATCCTTATGAGTTTGCCGACCGTATTAGTGGGTTTGTATCTTCCTATATTTGGTCGTCATCATACAAATTGGTTAAATAATCATTTTGATTGCATGTGTTACAGTTATATTGGTCTTATAACAGCGGCTTTTGCTGAAATAATAATTCGAATGCCGTTAACACGAGTGGTTGATAGTATGACTCAGTATGTCATCGCTGTTTTTGTAATAAGTGGTTTGATAGGTTTGGTTGGGTGTTTATTTATAAATAGATATAAAGTTAAAATCCAGCGAAGAGATAATAATTAAGGTGTTGCCTCGCTAAATTTATTATGCGCTACATATCAAGTTTGGTCGCACCGGATGAGAAGGCGCCTAACTCATTCGTTATGCCTTTTCTGGAAAATCAACACGGAGGGTAATCGCTTTGGGCAAACAATTTTCAACGTTATCAGATAAACATATCGCGTTTATCGAAAAGCAAAAAATCTATTTTGTTGGGACGGCTGCTGAGTGTGGTCGGGTGAACCTGTCACCCAAAGGTGGGGATTCTTTAAGAGTCATTAACTCGAAGCAAATAGCGTGGTTGAACCTAACAGGAAGTGGTAATGAGTCAGCTTCACATGTTATTCAAAACCCACGAATGACAGTGATGTTCTGTGCATTTGAGGGTTCTCCGTTAATCCTTCGCGCGTATGGGGAGGCAAAAGTATTATATTCTAAAGACGAAGGATGGGAGGTGCACTCATCCCTGTTTCCGGCCAGTGTTTCAGCTAGACAAATCTTTGTTTTAGATATCGATTTGGTTCAGTCATCATGCGGAATGTCCGTCCCATATTTTTCCTTTGAGGGTGACCGTGATGATTTGGCTAAATGGTCAGAAAAGCAAGGAAAAGAGGGGATAGAGCAATACTGGCTGAAGAAAAATCAAAAAAGTATCGATGGTTTTGAAACTGAAATTGCAAAACGCTCGGGCTTGGACTGACAGCAGCGTCAACTAGAAAGAAAGGCCATCATGATTGGTCATTAGAGATCGTTGTCGGCAAGGCGTGTGTACGCAGTGCGTAATAACACATTACACCTGCGCATGATGCAGAGAATTACATTCGTGATCTAACGAACATGGCGATTTTGGGGTTCTTATGACGGATAAAACACATTAGCGGTAATCACTCACATTAGTTATGGGTATTTTGTGATTTGATGCGATTTACACAGAGAAAAGTTGTCTGTGACGTTTCTATTTGATGCGTCTTTTTATAGATTGCTAACCTCGACCGAATTAAAAGGTATTGATGACCATTGGATAGCCGCTGGATAAAAACACAAACGAAAAGGCGCTCATTAATATCGAATAACGCTTTCACAGTTATACCTAATTTATTATTAACTTTTGGAGTGTTTTATGAATAAGTTTAAAATCCCCAACAACATCGCCTTTGGTGAAGGTGCGTTACAGGAATTGGCCAATATTCAAGGCCGCCGAGCCGTGATCGTCACGGGTGGCAGTTCGATGAAGCGCTTTGGTTTTATTGATCAAGTACAAGCGATGTTAAGCCAAGCCGATATTGAATCTCGCGTATTTGATGGTGTAGAGCCCAACCCTTCGGTTGAGACCGTCGAAAAGGGCGCGCAACTCATGCAGGAATTTGAGCCGGATTGGATTGTGGCGATTGGCGGTGGTTCTGCATTGGATGCGGCAAAAATCATGTGGTGCTTCTATGAGCATCCTGAACTGACACTGGACGATATTTTGCCTGTTGGCGCTATGCCTGCGCTTCGCAATAAAGCCAAGTTTATCGCGATCCCTTCTACCAGCGGGACGGCATCAGAAATTACGGCGTTCTCTGTGATCACCGATCTGAAAGCGCATGTGAAATACCCGATTGTGTCTGAACATATCGTGCCAGACATTGCGATTATCGACCCTGCGTTACCGGCAAAAATGCCTGCCCATATTACCGCGAATACTGGCATGGATGTGATGGCACATGCACTGGAAGCGTTTGTTTCTATTGCCGCGAATGATTATTCGGATCCGCTGGCGATGCGATCAACGAAGTTGGTGTTTGAAAACCTCGCCACGGTGTATGAAAACGGCGACGATATGGTTGGGCGTGACAACATGCACAATGCTTCAACCCTGGCGGGCATGGCATTTTCCAATGTGTCGCTTGGCTTAGTGCACTCTTTAGCCCACAAAATTGGCGGGGAATTTGGAGTCACCCATGGTTTGGCCAATGCGATTTTGTTGCCGTACATTGTGAAATACAACAAGCAGTTTACGGATAAATACGCCGAGATGGAGCACTACTTAGGTATTGCCTCGTTGGAAGATGCGATTTTGACCCTCAACCATCAATTGAATATCCCTGTCGCGTTTAAAGATATTGATGAAGTGACGATCACGGAAGACGCTTTTCTTGCTGTGTTGGATCGCATGAGTGACAATGCGTTCAATGATCCTTGCACCTTGACCAACCCAGGCGCACCATCGCCAGAAAGTGTCAAAGCCATTTATACCCAAGCTTACTACGGTCAGATTTGATCGATTAAGTTTCACTTTTTGGTTATTATTTTAAATAAGCCTGCGAGTGACATCGCAGGCTTTTAATTTTGCGCTTCTCTTTTGTGTATGGATATATTGCGGAATTTAGGCTGATATTTGAATGTAAATCAAGGATCGAGATCATGAAGTTATACCATCGTGTGCCAAAAATACTGAAATATGACTCGTTAATGCCGTTGAATAAATTAGAGCATATAGAGAAAGCATTGTTTGATGAAAATAATTGGAAATATTTACATCGACTTGAGCTTAAGAAAAAAGTTATCCCTTATCTGAATTGTCTGTGGAATGATGTGATTCATATGACACCGGTACACCCATCGCAAATCAAGTCAGCGTTGGAATCGAGAGGGCTGTATTATGACAGTCGTACCAAGTGGTTTGAAATATGCCCTGAGACGTGTGGATTGACATCAGAAAATAGCGTGATCTTTCACTATTCATCTACCATTTCGTCGTGCATTGATGCGAACGACGAGGAATTTACACGATTTGCCCCCCACAAGTTGCAGGGGCTGGGTGAGCTCAGGCAAGAGGTGTTGGATTACTATGCCGCATGTAAAACATCGAACCAACACCCGATGACCTTTCATAAGGTGCCCCATGTACAGTTCAAAGGGGAGTTGCCGATCACGACCTTAAAGGTGATTGAGGTTTGATGGTGACGTCGTTTTTCAGGGGATAGGCAACGCCTTTGAACACTGCCGATCAATGCAATAGGAAAAAATCGGTTATGCGGTCTAGATTGAAATAAAACACTTTTCACTCTTTTTTCATGGATATTTTTTAGAACCACATTTGCTTTCCAAGATCAACGCGTTGCATAGGTCGTGATAGCCATAGATACTGATAATACATTCAATAAAGTGTATGTGCTGCAAAACTGCATTCAACATCTTTATATCAATAGCACCTTTTTCTCTGGGGTTCTTTTACCGGAACACCATATGTTTATTTTGTTATTTATTGAATTGATTTCTATATTTATAGATAGTGCTATTTGTTTTGGTATTGTGGATATGAGCAATACTTTTCAAAGGAATTGAAAATGAAAAAAACACTCAGTCTATTATTGCTTCTTTGCGCCTCTTGGAGTGCGTATGCCGATGTTAGCAAAGCTGACGGTTGGCATTCAAATAATATGCAATTTCAAGGCAATGACATGCTGACTATTTTGAATAATAATTCGATAGAAGGCTCATCATTACAACTGGTGTTTGATAAAAAACCGAACCAATGCTTAAGTTCACTCTCTATTGTATTTGGTGGTTATGAAAATGAAGCTTTTACCCGCCACGATCTCAATTGTGTTGTCGAATCGGGTCGAGGTGATACACAGTATTCAGAGACATTTATGTGCTCAGGTATTGGCTCTGAAGACAATGGCATACTGCTGTTTAATTTAATCTTGGATGACGACAGCAAAGCCCGATTGTTTGCGGGGATCGAAGGAAAAGATGCGCTGAGTTTTCATGTGGTTGAAGCGGAACTGCGAGAGGTGTTTGACATGGTGAACGCCCCGCAATTTTTCGAGCAAGGTCTTTCGTTTTGTACTGAAAATAATGCATAAATGCTGACACGAAATTGAAGGGGAGCAGCGGTAAAACCCAATAATTCGTAATTGTCCGTCTTTTACTCATAGGTTCATTGCCTGCCTCCTTGTCATTATGGATACTGTCTTCTGGTAACGAACACCATAACGACTCTGGGCAAGGAATGAACCGTGTATCAATTGTATTACTACCCGAATAATGCCAGCTTGGCCCCGCATTTTTTGTTGCACCACATGCAGCAGCCTTATGATCTGATTCTGGTCGACAAAAAAGCCAATGGGCAGAAGTCACCGGATTACCTACGATTGAATCCTGCTGGGCGTATTCCTACTTTGGTCGTGAACGATCAGCCCATTTTTGAAAGTGCTGCTATTTGTATTCACTTGTGTGAATCCCATCCTGAGTTTGGTCTGATCCCGCCACTTGGCCACCCCACACGGCCATTGTTCTTTCAATGGCTCGCCTATTTAAATAACACCCTGCAAGCCGAGCTTATGGTGCGTTATTACCCACATCGCCATACGAACGATGAAAGCGGGATCCCCAGTGTGGTGGCGGCACAAGATGATCGCATCGGTGAGGCGCTGTCGGTGATCAATGATCAATTGGCGCAGCAACCATATTTGCTTGGGCAAGACCTCAGTGCCTGTGACTACTTCTTGTTTATGTTGGCGGAGTGGTGTTTACCGGTGAAGCGCTCGCCGCTGACGTTCCCGCATTTAGCCGCTTATTTACAACGCTTGTGTACGCTTCCTACCATTCAAACCGTGTGTGAGGCTGAAGGCATGGATCTTACGCCGTTTATCGCGTACGCAGCGGAGGCGTAATAACGTACAGTGCGACGGTATCGCTCTGCAGTGTGATAATGCGGTGTGAGTATGTGCTCTGCTGCGTGCTATCGTCGCGCACCCATGCGCTAAGAGAGGGGGCATCCTCTTTGGGTTGACCTCTATTCCGTGAGTGATTTAATTTTACACTCGAAATAAACTGTGATCGGTTAATAAACAACCTGCAATTGTTAAAACTGTCATTCCCTTATTTGGTGTATTCAATTCCAATATAGCCCGCCACTCTAATGGGAATGACTAAAGATATTCCCTGTAGGCCGTCTCTGCTTTACCTTTATTTTAGTTTATAAAATAAAGGGGAACGCAATGAAATGGAAAACAACAGCCCTTGCGCTGGCGGTCGGCGCACTGTGCTCATCATCGGTATTTGCCTTGCCACAACAGGCACTTAACCAGTTTGGTAATGATGTCGACTTGACATACACCGTGATGGATAACACTCAGGACGAGTGGCGTACCTTCCGTGCAAAAATCTCACTGAACAACCAAGGTGCCACAGCATTGCCGGCTACGGGTTGGTCTATTTGGTTCAGTCATATTCGTGAAGTCCCTACCGTGTTTAGTGATCAGTTTACGATCACCCATGTGAATGGTGACATCTTTAAACTTGAGCCAACCGCTGCCTTTGCCGGTCTACCGGCTGGCCAAGCATTGGACGTCGAGTTTGATGGCGCAAACTGGCAGGTGGCCAAATCAGACGTCATGCCAAACTGGTATTTTGTGTCTGAGCACGAAGGCCTTGCGGTATCCGCTCTGATCAAGAGTACTAGCAATAGCATTGATGGCAAAGTGCCTGTGTTACCGGAAGCTGAATTGCCGTTTGTGGCTGACTTTGCGGATGCGAAACAGTGGAAACGTTACGATGCACCCAGCCTGACGGATGCATACGACCCGTTTACGGCTGAGCAGCGTTTTGAACGCAATGCCTCGCTATCGAAAATCGAGGATGTGGTAGGTGTTGTGCCTGCGCCGACACAAATGACGGTCGGCGAAGGCGCTGTGGCGTTAGATGCAGATTGGGTGATCGTCTATGACGCGGGTTATGAAGAAGAAGCCGCTTATTTAGGTGAGCAACTGGGTCTGACCGTGGCACCGTGGTCTCCAACGTCAGCCAAAGTGATCAAAGTGGGCTGGGGTCAAGTTTCGCTGAACAGCCGTTCAGTCTGGGCGGACGCATACAAACTGACGGTGGATGCGGCACAGGGCAACATCAAAATCGCGGCGGTTGATGCTGCCGGTGCGTTCTATGCTGTACAGTCGCTGCTGCAATTGGTGGATAACGGTAACGTGCCTGCGGTACAAATTACCGATGCACCGCGTTTTGAATACCGTGGGTTCTCGCTAGACGCATCTCGTAACTTCCGTGACAGAGAAACCGTTCTACGTCTGCTGGATCAAATGGCGCGCTTTAAGCTGAATAAACTGCACTTGCGTTTGGCAGATGATGAAGGCTGGCGTATCGAAATGGCCTCACTGCCTGAATTAACAGAAGTGGGCTCACGCCGTTGTCACGATCCGGAAGAGCGCACGTGTTTGCTGCCTTTCTTGGGCGCGGGCCCAGATGGCACCGCCGATTCTGACGGATTCTATACCGCGCAAGAGTACCGTGAAATTTTGACCTACGCGGCTGAGCGTAATATCGAAGTGATCCCAGAGCTCGACATGCCGGGCCATGCCCATGCAGCCGTGAAAGCGATGGAAGCCCGTTACCACCGTTTGATGGACGCGGGTAAGCAAGCAGAAGCGGAAGAGTTCCTATTGACTGACTTTGAAGACAAGTCAGATTACCTGTCAGTTCAGTTGTTTACCGACAACGCCATGAACGTGTGTATGGAATCAACCTTTAGCTTTGTTGATCAGGTTGTCGGTGAATTAGCGGCGCTGCACCAAGGCGTTCAACCCCTGAAAACCTTCCATTTTGGTGGCGATGAAGTCGCAGGAGCATGGAAAAACTCACCGGCGTGTGATGCGTTCTTTGCCAACAATGACAAAGGGATCACTTCGCCAGACCAACTTAGCCAGTACTTTGTTGAGCGTGTGGCGGCCATTACGGCAAACCACGGTTTGAACCTGGGTGGCTGGGAAGATGGCTTGATGCACAACGGTAAAGTGTACCCGCGTGCGAACATGGCTAATGCCGCCGTTACTGGTAACGCCTGGCAGAATATTTGGGAGTGGGGGGTTGCTGACCGCGCCTATAACATGGCCAACAATGGCTTCAAGGTGATTTATAACCACGCGACACACTTCTACTTTGACCACCCGTATGAGCCGGATCCGAACGAGCGTGGCTACTACTGGGCACCGCGTTACACCGATACGCGTAAAACCTTCAGCTACATGCCGGATGACGTGTTTGCCAATGCTGACTTCACCCGCGCCGGTGCGCCGATCACCAAAGAAGAAGTGGTCGCTTCTGCAGGTGTGAAGAAGCTAGAGCGTCCTGAAAATGTGGCGGGTTTGCAAAGCTCATTGTGGGCAGAAACCGTACGTACCAGCGAGCAGTTTGAAGGTATGGTGTTCCCGCGTATTATCGCAATGGCAGAGCGTGCATGGCATACCGCGGCATGGGAAGCGAACGATGCACAGGCGAAGCCTGCGGATGACGCAGCACGTGATGCCGATTACAACCGCTTTGCTAACTTGTTGGGTCAGCATGTGTTTGCTGACTTAGAAGTTGAAGGCATTGATTTCAACCTACCGGTACCAGGTGCCAAAGTCGTTGACGGCGTACTGCATGCTAACTCAGCATTCCCCGGTCTCGCGATTGAATACTCGCAAGATAATGGCACCAGTTGGCAGGTCTTTGATGCAGCGAACCCACCGGCTGTCGCGGGTAACGTGTTGCTCCGTACTGCTTCTGGCGAGCGCGCAAGCCGTACCACCTCGGTACAGTAATGTAAGTGTGAATAATCGGATTACATAACCTAAGACCCAGCGTTTATCGCTGGGTCTTTTTTTAGGGCTTTTTTATGTCATTAACGTGAGGCGTGTCGGTGAGTTGATATTGATAATTTACACAGATGTTGTGCGCCACCTAGGCTCAATGCCTGCGACATTCAGGACACAAAGGAAATGATATGCCATTTACACCGATCCACATGGGGCCAGCATTGATCGTAAAAGCGGCTGCCGGCACGGCTTTTTCGTTAACCGTCTTTGGTTGGTCTCAGATCGTGATGGACATTCAGCCACTCGTTGTGATTTTGACCCAAGAAGGGGATTTACACGGTATTTCCCATACGTTGCTGGGCGCGTTAATACTTGGCTTGTTCGCTGCCGTAACCGGGAAATACCTCAGTACATGGGGATTGATACTGATTAAGTGGCGACGGTATTTGCCTATTCGCTGGAAAACCGCGTTCATCAGTGCCTATATTGGGACCTTCAGCCATGTATTGCTTGATAGCATCATGCATGTGGATGTGTCACCGTTTGCCCCGTTCAGTGCAGCAAACCCTTTATATGGTTTGATATCCATATCGTGGCTACATACGCTGTGTTTCAGTACGGGCATGCTGGGTGCCGTGGTGTTTGTTGGACGTGAAATGTGGGTGCAACGGGCGCACAAATAGATCACGTGTATCAAGATAAGTGCCATTAAGCAGTTTGGTCGCCAGTCATCGCAACGAGTGTCTGCTGCGTATAAGCCTCTACAGTGAGAGACTTAACGAGGAAGCAACGCGATGAACATTTTTATTCTGGATGATGACATTCAAACCTGCGCGCAAGCGCATTGCGACCAACATGTCGTTAAAATGATTTTGGAAAGCGTACAGTTACTTTGTACTGCATTGAATAAAAAAGGGTTTGAGACCCCGTACAAATCGACCCATCCTAAACACCCCTGTGTGCTGTGGGTGGAAGCCTCTTACGATAATTTTCTTTGGTTGCGTGATCTTGCTTTGGCGCTAAACGATGAATACAAATACCGCTATAACAAACAGGGAGATCATAAATCTATCGCCGTATTGGCTGAGATTGCAGACTGCCGGTTTCCATCGCACGGTTTGACGCCGTTTGCCCAAGCCATGCCGGATGAATATAAAGTCGACGGCGATCCGATCACGGCTTACCGCCGGTTTTATCTCGGGGATAAGTCTGCTTTTGCCAAATGGACTAAACGCTCGCCTCCGCCGTGGTATAGCCAAGCCCAGTCTGCGTGATATATCCCCCCCCACCATTGTCTTTAGGCATTATAAAATCAGCAATATAAGTGAAATGGAGAAATAAGGAGAGTAGGGAAAATGCGTATCGAAATGGAATTTATCCCCGTCGATCTTAAACAGCAGCTTGAGCGCTGTTTGGCATTCAGGAAAGACGCGTATGCCGTCAGTTATGGCCATCTTGAAGGATTCGACCCGAAGGAAACAAATGCGTGGTTTGAACGGCTAGCCGACAATGAAACAGCGGGTTTTTTTCATGTTGTGATTGAGGACGAGCTTGTCGGGCAGCTCGAATTTAAAGGGGATCTTGATGATGAGAACGGTGAGCGGTTCGGCTATATCAATTTGGTGTATCTGACAGCGCCTTATCGCAATCAAGGATTAGGTAAACTATTGCTGGCGTACATCTTTGAAAACTTTCATCGGCATGGTTGCCGGTACGCTTTGTTGCGGTATGCCCCGGCCAATATCCCAGCTCGCACATTTTACCGTAAGCACGGCTGGCTGGATGTGGGGGCCCCCAACGCACGTGGCCAGTTAGCAAGAAAAACGTTGGTTAATGACATGACCGTGGAGAGGGGCGATGACAAAGGATGAGAAAAAGGCGCTCCCTCGGTGGCGCGGGAGGTATTGGCTAGGCATGACAGTGATTGCGGGTGTGCAGACGTACTTGAGTTTTCTGTTGCATACCGATCAAATCAGTATGGTGCCACTGCAATGGGCCATTGCACCGTTTTATCTGCCGCTGTACATCGTGCTATTGCTGATCAGTGGCAGTGTAGAGTGGCTTACTGGCTGGTCAATTGGCCCGACGGGCATGGGATACGTACAAGATGAAGTCTGGTGGTTCGGTATCGTTATTATGATGTGGGTTAATCATGGCATCGTGCGTGTGTTTGCGCGCTGGCGTAGATGATAGAGGTCGCTATGCTCATTAATCCACCTGACTGACCGAGATCGTTTCTATTCTTGCTAATAGTTGGGTCGCCAATGCTGTTTGTGATCGGGTTAAGGGGGGATTCACATACGCGGTTAACGCGTGTGTCAGTGATTGTTTCATGACGGTAAGCTGCTCAAACTGATCGCCACTCAAATCTGTGAAGACGATACCTTCTAGTTCTCCTAACCACTTTTCATATTCTACTGGCGAAGAGGCAAGCATTGTCAGTGTGACTTCAGTATGGTGCGTTAATGCCGTGATCAACAAAGGGGATACTTCCCCTGAGACTGCGCCATCGCGTTTTTTCCATATCGCTATCAGTGTCGTTATTTCCGGAATAATGTCGTCTTTTGATGCCGTTGCTAAGTGGTGGTCAATCACAGTGTAGTGGGTTTGCATCCAATCAAGCTGCAAGTTGGCAGGGATAGGCGTTGCATTCAACATCGCGCTGAAAAAGAGACTCGTAGCAATAAAAAGAGGGCGTATAAGCATCGTTTCGGCGTCCTGGCTGTGATTATCATCGTTGCACGATAAATGATGAGAAATGCAGACGATATCGGAATGATGAAAGGAGTCAAATCCTAGCGAAATACCATGTTTTGATATACAGTTATGCATCGCATTTAATAAATGAGTTCCACTGCGATTACTCTGTATTTTGAGTGTCCCCTCGCGTGTGATGGCGGCATACCATAAGGAAAGGAATGATGCGACAAATGACCCCTGTACGTTATCGTCAAATAGCGTGTTTCTCACTGCTGTTCGTTGCCTTGTCAACGATTGCAGATGACACTCCGATAGTCTGCCAAGGGGCTGAGTTCGCACAATCAACCTTATCTAACCCGTTGCCGTCACTCGTCTTATCTGGCACCGAAATTATCAGCGTGGATGACTTTACTCCCGTGAAAGAGCCGTCTGATCCAACACGTGCCAAATTGATTGAAAAGCTGAGCGCGACATTTACGAATAAACAGGATGTTAATCATACCTATTACACCGAGATCGGCGGGGCTGAAATTCACCTTTCTGTGAATGGGGTATTACCGTATTTAACGGTACAGCGTCAGTATCAAGAGGCGGGGCAAGTTGTTGAAGCACAAGTCTTTCGCAACGTGTGTTATCAGGATGGCATGATCCTCGCGGAGGATCTGTTAGGCCGTTATGTGTCAAACGGCCTATTGCTGCTCGAAATGCAAGCGAATACCAGTGGGATCCCGCAGGACATGTGGGTGTTCTATCCTATGGTTGATGCGATGTAAGACGTAGATTTCAGTGGGTGCTAATATTCTTCTGGTGGGATCCATGTGTAGGTAATACTCTCTGAAAATAATCCTGTTCTATAGTCGTCCGGTGCATGGCGGGAAAATGTAAAGACATGCTGGGACTGTTCATTTTCATCCAGAATGGACACTTGTCCTTGTGGGGTGATGGCAATGACACGCTTTAGCAAAGCGGTATTCTCACCATAAAATGCTTTTAGCATCCATTGCGCTTTTTTGATTTTCTCTTCGTCCGAATAATACGGCCTTGGCAGCAACAACATACCTTCACGCCCTAAGCCACAGTCATCGGTGTAGGCGAAAAAGAGCTCACCTTCAATGAGCGAATATAACCGTTTATTCTCTATCGTGATGGGGGCACCAACAATGTCTTTTGCCAGTGTCACCATGTCCTCTTTATTGGTAAAAACAGTGCAGTCATCTCCCTGTGCAAAGATCGAAGGGGGGAATAATGTGGCCAGTAATAGGAGCGTCTTTTTCATCTTTACTCAGCAATGTGAAGTGATTTGTGAAGTTATTCAATAGCTAATCACGATTGTGAAAACATCGCGCTAGTATTGCGATGAGAAAAAGTGCGTTTTCAAGCGTCACTGGCAGTAATAGTCTGCTTTATTGTTACGCGAGCAAGAAATTTTGAATTGGCTTCAAGTGTTTGCGTTGGCGGTTTAACCCGATCCGGTAGATACTCAATGTTCGATGTAATCGCATTTCGCGATGTGTTGTTCGAGCTGCCTGCGTATAGAAGATAAGGAGTCTCTATCATGTGGTGGATAGCGTTTAAGTATTTAACAACAGCCGCTATTGTGGTGATCATTTCTGAAGTGGCTAAGCGCAGCGACAAACTGGGGGCGCTGGTGGCGGCATTACCGACAGTGACTATTCTGGCATTGGTATGGATGTACATCGAAGGCCAAGGGCAGGAAAAACTGTCTAATCACGCCTTTTACACCTTCTGGTATGTGGTACCGACCTTGCCGATGTTTCTGCTGTTTCCCTACCTGTTAAATCGCTATTCCTTCTGGCTGACCCTGCTCATTTGCTGCTTGGTCTCTGTTGTGAGCTTTGGCCTGACGGCATACATTGCAAAAGCCTGGGGGATCCGTTTATTGTGAATGCATAAGAAAATGCACGCATAGATAAAGGGAGGCGAAAATGCGTATTACTACAGTGACGCGGGATGATTTACCCCAGGTGGTTGAGTTAGTCGAAAAAGTATCAGAAGCCGCTATTTTCCCCCATTTTTCTGATGTAGGCCGACAGACGTTTGCCCGTAAAGTGCTGCCGGATGTGGAAACGGTGTTTGATCCAACGGCGTTTTATACCGTGAAAATGGAAGTGCAGGGTAAGGTTATCGGTTTTGGGGCACTCCGTGACGGTGAGTACATTACGCATCTGTTTGTTGATATGGCGGCGCAAGGACACGGATGGGGTAAAGCCCTGTTGCAGCATCTGCTGGGGCATTCACAGGTGCCTTCGGTACGTCTACGGGCATCCGTGAATGCGGTGGCGTTTTATGCTTCACAAGGCTTTGAGGCAACAGGGGATGAAGCGGAGATGAGTGGGATCCGTTTTGTGCCCATGTGTTGGTCTCGTTCGTAGTATGGCCTGACATGGCTGATTTCATCACGCTTAAGGAGAAGCAACGATGACGAAGAAACAATGGTTTTTTATATTGGGCATTCCGTTTTGTATGTGGACCATTGCGCTGGCATGGCAAAACGAATCCCTGCATTATCTTTTGCTCAATACCCTGCTTGCTATTCCCGCCGCCCCGATGATTTTTAGTGACATCCTAAACAGCATTTTAAATCCGTTCAGTGGTGATATGAAAGAATCGATAGACGATGCTGTTGATGCCGACCGCTAAGCGGCGAAAAGCGAACTATTGAATCGCAAAATATATGAAACCACCCAAGTGATTTCGCATTATGATGATAAGGAAAGCACGCATGATAAATAAACGCTACTGCTTTCCCCCTTATTGTAATGGGCACTCAATGTTGGATCGTTATATCTTGCTGGTGCTTGTCTTTTAAAATGGTATCAAAGCGTCGTCGTGCCGCCTTGACTGCCAGCGAGGCATCCAATTTTCGTTGGTAGGCAAATCGCCACTGTTGTGAGCATTGCTGTAACGTGGTTTGGCATTCACAGTGTGAATGATTGGCCTTGGGGGCGATTGCGAGGCATTGGCGAGACTGGTTTCTCGCCTCCCACAAGGTATCCAAGCTGTCACGTTCAAGTTGTGAGGCTTCAATGGCTTCTGTTTTTAGCCGCTCAAAGTCAGCCTGCGCTTTACCTTCTATCGACCACGGATCAAACTCAGGCAGTTGCGCGATATTAATGACATCCTCGCAATAGCTTTCTTGTAGGCATAAATCGGCCGTGGCGGCGCGAAATCCCGATAGCATCAACATACTGGCAATGACCAGCAAGGGGGTGCCGCCAATGATGGCCGCGGTTTGTAGCGTATTAAGATCGCCGATAAACAGCAGAACAGAGGGCAGGAATGAGAGCATAAATGCCCAAAAGAGTCGATTCCAGCGCATCGGATCTTCAGACACATCATTTTGTACCACTGCCGCAAGAATGAAGGCGATAGAGTCAAAAGTTGTGGCGGTGAAAAAAATGCACAGCAACACAAACACGGCAGTGACAATCTCCCCCAACGGTAACTGCGCGAGAATCGCAAAAATAGCCTCGTTAGCCCCACGCAAGTTAATGGTTTCAATGACATCGAGCTGGCCAGAGAGTTGCAACGACAGGCCATAGTTTCCCATGATGATAAAGTGCAGCGCACAGCCGAGTGATCCATAAATAATGGAGCCTGCGATCATCTGTTTGATGGTACGCCCGCGGGAAATACGGGCAATGAACAACCCCATGCTTGGGGCAAACACCAACCACCACGCCCAATAAAAAATGGTCCAGTTTTGTGGGAAGCGGGAATCATTAAACGGCTCAAAGCCGCCGACGGCATCCAGCCATGTTGCCATTTTAAAGAAGTTGGACAGCAGGGTGCCCATGGCCTCAAAGCCGGTTTCAATAATAAACAGGGTCGGCCCCGCCAGTAAGATAAACAGCAGTAACCCCATTGCCATCCAGAAATTAATATTACTCAGCACCTTGATGCCCTTATCCATGCCTTTATACGAGGAATAGGAAAACAGCAGGGTGCATAACAGTAATACGCCGATTTCACTCATCGGTGTAATGGGTAGATTAAACAGGTGATTCAGCCCGGTATTGATCATCGGTGCGGCAAGACCAAGGGTCGTCGCGGCTCCGCCGATCAAGCCAAAGATAAACAGAATATCGATGCATTTGCCGAGATTCCCCCCCGCTTTGGCTTCCCCTAGAACGGGCTTGAGGGCCATCGATACTTTAAGCACTGGTTGTTTGCGGACATAGAAGAAATACGCGATCGGGATACCTGGGATCAGGTAAATTGACCACGCAATCGGCCCCCAGTGAAAAATACCGTACGCTGTTGCCCACTGTATCGCTTCAGCGCTACCCGGTTGCGCACCAAAAGGCGGTGATTGATAATAAAAGACCCACTCAATCATGCCCCAATAGAGGATGCTGGCCCCGATCCCTCCACAAAACAGCATCGACGCCCACGACATGGATGAGTATTCAGGTGGGTCATTAGCATCGCCCAATTTAATTTGGCCAATCGCATTAAAATAGATATACACCATAAATAATAGAGCGATTAAACCAAACGCTAAATAGATCACACCAAGGGTATTGGTCATCATCTCTTTTGCAATATTGATCCAATACGTTGCTTCTGCGGGCCAGATAATGATGGGCAGTATGACGATAAAAATAAGAAAGAGTGCGCCCAAAAACGTGGTCTTATCAATTTTTTCAAAGTGACAGTGTGCATTCATTGTGCCGCCTACCTTTCATTGAGGTGCATACTGTAACTATGGGACAGATGCCGGCGACGATGATGTGCGTTTTTGATTGTTTTCATTGATTATTTTTATCGTAGTGCTTTTTTTGTGCAACTGTTGATAAGATCTGTTTCAGGTCAAGTGATCGTTTACTTTGCGCTTGATTTGCATCACACAGTGCTATGTAATGCAGCCGCGCAATATCGCGTAATAATTATTGATATATATGTTAGTTGACGATACATAAATGAAAAAAACTTTTGCTGCTTTAACCCTGATGGGTCTTGTCTCTGTGCCTGCGTCTGCGGCCTCGCTGAATGTCTACAACTGGTCTGAATACCTGCCTCAATCATTGATTGAAGATTTCACTAAAGAAACGGGTATTAAGGTTAACTACGCGACCTTTGAAAGTAATGAAACCATGTACGCCAAGCTGAAATTGCTGGGCGGTAAAGGCTATGACATCGTGGTACCTTCGACGTACTACGTGTCTAAATTGGCTAACGATGGTTTGCTGCATAAGCTGGATAAAAGCCAGATCGACGCCTTTAATGACCTTGATACCACCATCCTGAATCAAGACTTTGATCCCCAGAACCATTATTCCTTGCCTTACATGTGGGGCAGTACGGCGATGGGCTATAACTCGGATCTGATCGATGCGAGTAAGCTGACGAGCTGGAAAGATTTATGGAACCCCGAGTTTGCTGGTCAACTGTTGTTGACTGACGATGTCCGTGATGTGATGGGCATGGCGCTGATCATTAACGGTCACAGTGTGAACTCACAAAATCAGGCAGAACTGCAGCAAGCGTTTGATCGTTTGCTAACATTGAAACCCGGCGTGACCGTGTTTAACTCTGATGCCCCGCATGTGCCGTTGATCACTGGTGAAGTGAACGTGGGTATGCAGTGGAACGGTACCGCATACCGTGCCCAGCAAGAAAACCCGGCGATCCAATACGTGTATCCAACCGAAGGCGCGATCTTCTGGATGGATAACATCGTGATCCCAAGCCAAGCGGAAAATAAAGCGGCGGCGTATGCGTTCATCAACTTCTTGATGGAGCCAGAAAACCAAGCCACCTTGGTTAAAGAAATCGGCTATGCCGCGCCTAACCTGCAAGCATTGAAGCATCTGCCTGCGAGCATTCGTGACAGCGAAATCATCTTCCCGCCAGCAGACGTGAAACAAAAAGGCCAGTTCTTGGGTAGCGTGGGCGATGCCGTGGGCATGTACGAGCGTTTCTGGATGGAGTTGAAAAAATAATGCAGGTTATTTACACCGACAAACAACGCCTACACCGCGTGAAATACGAGTTCCTGTCGGGTGAGCCGACTGCGTGTTTTGAAAAGCCTGAGCGTGCTGACATGGTATTGAATGCCATTCATCAGCACGGTGGTTTTAGCGTTGTTGAACCCAGCGCCTACGGCATTGAGCCGATGACGTGGGTACACACGCCAGACTACGTTACGTTCTTGCAGTCAGCATGGTCTGAATGGGAAGCACGTTACGGCGACGAGCATGATGCATCACCGTACTGTTTCGTGAGCCCGCGTCACTTGCGCCACCGTATTCCGAAAGACATTGAAGGCAAGTTGGGCTTCTACAGCTTTGACATGACCGCTGCGATCACCAAAACCAGTTTTGAAGCGATCCACGCCGCGATGGAATGTGCACTGACCGGTGCTGATCTACTGGTGAATGGCGAGAAAGCGGCGTTTGCCCTGTGTCGTCCACCGGGTCACCACGCTGCGCCTGATTTGATGGGCGGTTACTGCTACATCAACAACGCCGCGATTGCAGCCGAGTCACTGCGCCGTCAGGGCAAAGAGAAAGTGGCGATTTTGGATATCGATTACCACCACGGTAACGGTACTCAGAGCATTTTCTACGAGCGTGATGATGTGCTGTTTGTCTCGATCCATGGCGATCCAGACTACGATTACCCGCACTACATCGGTTTTGATGATGAGATCGGTGAAGGCAAAGGTGAAGGCTTCAACCTGAACTTGCCGTTGCCGCAAAATATCACCGATTGGTCACTGTACGGCCCTGCTCTGGCGACCGCGTTGGATAAAATCCGTGCGTTCGGCGCTGATGCCTTGGTGATCTCGCTAGGGATGGACACGTACGAACACGATCCCATCAGCTTCTTTAAGCTCAACCGTACTGATTACGCCGAGATTGGTCGTCAGTTGGGCACGCTGGATCTGCCGACTCTGTTCGTGTTTGAAGGCGGTTATGCTGTTGACGATCTGGGTTATAACACCGTCGCGGTGCTAGACGGTTTCATGCGAGTGCAGGGCGATAACGCCTAATCGCTGCTGTCGCTCTCGCAACATGATTATAAAAGGGCGCGTGCTTAGCACGCGCCCTTTTTTCTGCCTGTTTGTTAGAAAGGGCGTGGTTTAGGCTGAATCTGACGATGTTAAATCGACTTCGGTAGAAAATTTCACCGTGCGTAGAGAGATAGAGGTGTGAAATTTTCGGATGTTCAAATCGTTACGCAATGAGCCTTCGATGAAACGCTCGTATTCAGGAATATCACGGACCCTTACGATCAGTAAAAAATCATAACTCCCTGAAATTTGATAACACTGCGTCACGACCGGGTATTTTAGGATCGACGTGCGGAAATTGCGGTAAACGTCCCCTCTATCGCTGTCCATTTCGATGGATACCACAAAGGTAATGATATTGCCGGCGAGTTCTGGATTCACGAGAGACACATCCCCAATGATGGCGCCGCCCTCCCGCAGTCGTTTAACCCGCTTAAGGCAGGCGGGTGGTGAGAGTCCCACTTCTTCGGCGAGATCAACATTTGGGATCCGGTTGTTCTTTTGTAAAAGCATGAGAATGTTGCGATCTATACGGTCGATATCCATAATTTCTTGAATGCCCTAGGATTGTAATATCACATCAAAAAAATAACTAAAAAAGAAATCTCAAACTGCTTTTTATGTAATTTACGAAATATTATTAACCTCGATAGACTTATCATAGCACAGCAGAATACGGCAGATAAGGAGCGCGGTCATGCATAGAATAACAAAAGAAATCAGGCAGTTAATCAGTGATGTTTTCGCGACGACGTATTCTTTATTTAAGATAATGATACCAATTCTCGTTTTGATCAAAATCGCCGATGAACTGGGTGTGGTTACGGTACTGGGTGAGTGGTTAGAGCCTGTTATGGGGACGCTCGGGCTGCCGAGTTCCATGGCGTTGGTGTGGGCGACGACGATGTTGACTAATCTTTACGCCGGCATTTTGGTCTTGATCAATACTGATGTGTCATTAACGGTTGCTCAAGTGACCGTGCTCAGTAGCTTGTTACTGTTAAGCCATGGGCTGCTCCTTGAAGGCATGATTTCTAAAAAAGCGGGCGTCCCGCTTTGGCTCATTGTGCTGTTAAGAGTGGGTGGCGGATTGATGTTTGCGTGGCTCCAACATGTGTATTTTTCCTTTTCTGGTACCGGTCAACACCCCGCGACCGTCCTTTGGCAGAATAAAGCACCGGTTTCTGACAACTATATGGATTGGGCTATTGGTCAAGGACAAAACCTCATCAGTATTTTCCTGGTGATCGCAGCGCTCATTACCTTCATTCGAGTGTTGAAGCTATTGAACATCGAACGACTCATGACATGGCTCATGATGCCGCTGTTGAAGGTACTCAAGGTGAGTAAAGACGCCGCGCACTTAGCCGTGATTGGTATTACCTTGGGCTTGTCTTACGGGGGCGGGTTGATCATCAATGAAACTAAGAAAGGCAACCTGACGGCGAAAGATGCTTTTATCACTGTACTCTTATTGAATTTACTGCACAGTGTGCTGGAAGATACCGCATTGGTACTGCTGATTGGCGCAGATATCACCATGGTGTTGTGGGCTCGCATTGTGTTCTCGGTGTGTGTGATGGCTGTGATCTCTCAGGTTTACACTGTCATCGTCAGCCGAAAGTCCGGTATTGATTGCTCGGTGAATAATGCAAGGTAATAAAATAATTTTATTGTTTTGATAATTTTCGATAATTTCAAATAATGGCCACGCGTGCCTATACTCTCCTCATCGACACAGGGAATGCCCCTGACACGAAACCAAATAGAGCGAATCTGGAGCAGTATGATGAAAATGAGCCACATTGGTATTATGGTCAGCGATATGACTAAAGCCGTTGAATTTTATACTAAAGCACTTGGTCTACGCATTGTTATGGACAACACGCCTGTTGTTGAAGAGCGTGAAACTGCCATTGGCCGTATGTGTATCGAAGTTTTTGGTGAAGGCTTTAAAGGCTTCAATATTGCCCACCTTGTGACGAAGGATGGTGTTGGCTTTGAAATGTTTGAGATGGTTGATCACCAAGAACGCCACCGTGTTGATTTCTCTCGCATTGGTTTGTTCCACTTTTCGCTACAAAGTGATGACTTTGAAGCCACCATTGAGCGTGTAAAACAATACGGCGGTAAAGTCAGAATGGACATCATGCGTTATCACCCAGAAGATGACAGCAAACCAGCGAAAATGGTGTACCTAGAAGACCCGTTCGGCACATTATTTGAACTTTACTCGCACACTTACGAAGAAACCTACGCGTCTGATTACGAGTAATTGGCACGTTAGCTCTCTTCCTTGAAAACATTTGAAAAAGGATTGGCTTTGTGATGAAAGCCAATCTTTTTTACATTCAGACTATATGTCAACATGCTCCATGTAACCCAGATAATTTACCCGGCTTTCAATCCATTGTCTGACTTTTTCGACATCTTCTTCTGGCATAAAACTGTTCCTATAAATGTCTAGGATTTTGTCTTTTTTAGCGCATAAATCGGTAATCATTTTTTTTGCTATTTTTTCACTTAGTTTGATGTTTTTAGCAAATGTAATGAAATCAAACCCCGTATAGGTACAGTGAGAAATACGACCACTGCAGTTACCGTTATCACCTTCTTCTATGGCGAGGAGTGGTAATGCTAATGCCGTTTCGTTTGAAATATAGTGAGAATATGGCGCAACAGAGACGAAATCATAAACGGGAGCCAGTATAGATGCAGATGTTTGAGGATGGAGTATTCCGAAGTTTCGCAGATGAAAATCATTGTTACCGAGAAAGTAGGCCACTAAAACGCGGCGAAACAATTCTTTTTTGAAGTTTAAGCTAGAGTCGATATTCTCAATCAAAAAATGACAGGCTTGTTCATAGCTAACATATCCCTCATCATCATCTTTAATTTTTCCATATTTCTCAGCGATGTTCATTGCGGCATCAAGCTGCTCCTGATGTATAGCATCATCGCCATTATTTGTTCGGTCATAGCGTCGAATCAGAAATGCCAATTCACTATCAGGATCATCACCATTAAAGCGAACAAGACCAAAATCGGGTGTTTCAAATCCCAAAAATTTCATCACGCTCATTGTTGCATGTTCGTTGGTCGCAAGCTCAGGAAACTCTTCTGGCGAAGGCTTTAAAATGAATATTCCTTTGTTATCAACGACATTAAGGTTTCCGTTCTCATTGATTGCCAGTGACAGTTTAGGCTGATAGCCAGAAATGCTCATACCTTGCTGCTTTTTCGGCAACTCTGTAATGAACTCATCCCGCGTGAATGGCAATCTCATTTTATAAGTATGGGATCCCAGCAATTTTGCAATTTCACCATTCCGGTACTCACCTTGTTGTCGATTAGCTTCATTGAGAGGCGCTAAGCTAATCAGGCATCGATTACTTGGATACATTATCAAACCTCATCAACTGTACTGCGCCAAGCAAATCTTGACCATTGGCAAGTAACAGGCCAAGCGCATCATTTTCATCAATTTTTTGTAGTTCGGAATAGCGTTTTTTAAGCCATCCTTCCGGGGCAAGACTCAGGAAGAAGGGATGCAAATGCTTACTGAAAAACGGACTTTTGTGCGTAGGCAAACTCAAAGAAAGACTACGCCCTTTGTATTGAGGGTCGTACTCAAACGTAAAGCCTGAATCATCTTGAGATAACACACCACAGAATTCGTTATAAAGCATAACTTTTACTTTTCTATCCATATCTTCATCCCCAATTCATTGGCCACTGTGAGAAAGTTTTCTAAGGATGTTTTACGTGGATCTTTCAGCATTCGCTTGAGTGTGGAAGCGGATATATCTGTTTGGAGTTCGAGATCCTCCAATGAGATCGCTTTCTTACGTGCCCGCATATCAGCAACCAATTCATCTGAGCTATAAAGTGAATAAGAGGGGATCGGGTGCTTTGTTGCTTGCTCAATTTGGTTTAAGACCTCCTCCAATTGAGCTTCAAGCAGTTTGGCATTTTGTCTGAGTTGCACGAGATGTGGTTTCATAAAGCCTCGCCGAGGTTATCTGTGAGCTAATATTTATAGTCATTGATATTTTAAGCTCAAATATAACCCATGTAAATCAACCGAATTTCATAAGTGGCCTATTTTGCTTTATTTTAGTTTCCATGGTTCATCCATGACCCATAATGGCAGTCTGAGCTCATTTTTGACCTTATTTTATTGGTTTGTCATGAAATTGGGTCATATAGGTGTTGTTAGGCGAGAGCATCAGAACGCGATGGAGGTAAGCGGTAAACTAACACAGCGTACTTGTTCGTTTACGCTATGTTTTATTTGCCGTTTATCGAGGAAGGGAGTCTGCCTTAAAATATTTCTACCAAGCCAACGCCGTCTTTGACTTGGCAAATATAGCTAGATTCTTTCGGGCCTGTTGCAGTTTCATATTGTGCGCGACGGGTGTTGTATCGGCAGTCCGTTTTTGAGCGTACACCAATCGTCGTCATCAGTGCCCATTCCCTGAAAACAGATTAATGACCATCACTCCCGCAATGATCAGCGCCATACCAATCACGGTCGCTACATCCAGTTTTTGCCCGTGCAGTAACCAGCCAGCAGAGGCGACCAGCACAATCCCCACGCCACACCAGATGGCATAGGCCACGCCAATCGAAAGTGTCTTTACCGTGACGGACAATAAGAAGAACGCCAAGCCGTAGCAACCCAGCACCGTGACAGTGTAAGGCAGTGAGGTAAAAGATTGGGTACGAGGAAGTAAACTGGTGGCGATCACCTCAAACAGGATCGCAGCAGACAGGGAGACATAGGCCGGTAAAGCGGACAAATACGCGAGCATAGCAATAGACTCAAAAAGGGGGCGATAAAAGTAAGCCGAATGCTAATCGAATTGAGGGAGAAAGCCTATTTTTTCACGCGCTCAGTGAGAGTGAGACAGGAATGACGTAATGATGCTCTCGTGCTTCTCCACCGTATCAAACACACAGCGTACATATTCATACGACGCTGTGTGCTTGTGTGCTTGTGTGTCTTATTATTTCTCGTCAATACGACGGATCAATTTGGCCGGCGTGCCGCCGTAGAGGCAATCGGGCGGGACATCTGCATTGACCACCGAGTTGGCCGCAATCACAGAACGTGCGCCGATCGTCACACCTTGGTTGATCACCACATTGCCACCAATCCACACATCGTCTTCCACTGTGATTGGCTGACAATACGTCTCCCAGTTGCGGCGTTCTAAGTGATTGAGCGAATGGCTGGCGGTGTAAAATTGGGTGTTCGGGCCAATTAACACATTATCGCCAATGCTTATTTTGGCGCCGTCGAGCATGGTCACGTTCATATTGATGAATGTGCCTTCACCAATAAAAATGGTTTTACCGAACTCACACAGGAATGGCGAACGGACAATGCTCGAAGCCGGGATGCAGCCCATTAACTCATGCAACAGCTTGCTGCGTTGGGTGTCATCAATGGTCTGGTTTAACGTCTGCAACAAGTGCGACGCGTTGTCGCGAATCGCATTAATACCTTCATCGCCACCATCGAAGTCATTGCCAGCCATCATCTTTTCAAATTCGGTCATTACCTTTCAATCCATGCATCATAGAGGGCAAATCAGCGCCCCCAGTTAATCGACGGGGCGGAATGTAGCGCAATAGTGATATGATAAGAAGTGACTTCTTTTCACCCATGCGTTTACCCTCAGGAATATCATGATAGAGATTTCGCGCTTACTCAAATACGACATGAATTTGCTGATTTGCTTGTACGTACTGCTGCAAGAACGCAACGTAAAGCGCACGGCCAGTAAGCTCTATTTATCCCAGTCTGCGGTCAGTAAACAGCTGACAAAATTGCGTCAAGTGTTTGATGACCCGCTGTTTGAACGCCAGTCGAAAGGCTTATTACCCACCCCAAAAGCCTTGGCGCTGGAACCCAAGCTAGAAGCGATTTTGTTGCACATTGACCAACTCAGTGCACCGGAACAATTTGACCCCGCCAACAGCAACCGCCTGTTTACCTTTGATTTGGTTGAAACCGCCTATTCCATGGTGTTTGAGCACTTTTTCCCGACCATGCTGGAGTGCGCCCCGCATATCACGATTGAAAACCGCGACTGGAATGAAGCGAGCATTCATCGTCTACAAAAAAGGGAAGTGGATTTTGGTATTGGTATTTTTGAATGGGACAAACGCGCCACCGCCCACATCGAAAGCCTGCCGGATTCCCTCAGTTACGCCGAGTTGTTGCAAGACACCACCGCCTGCGTGATGCGAAAAGGCCACCCCGCGTTGCAAGAAGCATGGAACCTGAAAACCTACTTAAAGTACCGCCACATTCAAGTAATGACTGGTGGGATCGCCCGTTGGTTATTGCATGAAGTCTTGGATCAACAACGCCTCACGCTCGACTATGCGGTGAACATGTCAAACATTGCCAGTGCTGTGCGGTTATGTGAAAGCAGCGATCTGATTTTGAGTTACCCAAGCAAATGCCTGCAAGAATTTGCCGGCAACCCAAACATCGAACTGAAGCCGTTGCCGTTAGATTTATCCCCCGGTGGCTTGTTCCTGATATGGAACAAGCAACTGGATAACGACCCAAGCCATAAGTGGCTGCGGGAGCTGATTGTGAAGCAGGCGTATGTGTGATGGGTTTGGTGTGGGTATCCAATCAGTGATGACTTGTTCGTTATCTTGTACAGGTTGGTTTGATGCGTTAAACTTGTACAATAACGTGTACAACTTAATCGGGGTGAATGATGCGTATTGTTTCTTTTACTGAAGCAAGAAATAGTTTGAAATCGGTATTGGATGGTGTCGTCAACGATGCTGATTGTACGGTAATTACTCGAAGAGACGCTGAAGATGCTGTTGTTATGTCAATGGACTATTACAACAGTCTAATGGAGACCGTCCACTTACTGAAATCTCCAGCCAATGCTGCGCATTTGAATAAATCCATTGAACAGTTCAAAGCAGGAAAGGTAACGGAACGAGATCTTATCGATGAGTAGAATGCTCGCTTGGACGGATGCGGCTTGGGAAGATTACTTATATTGGCAAGGACAGGATAAGAAAACGCTCAAGCGCATTAATAAGCTGATTGTCGACACCAAGCGCTCACCTTTTGAAGGCATTGGTAAACCAGAAGCATTAAAAGAAAATTTATCAGGCTTTTGGTCTCGTCGGATAGATGAATCAAATCGCTTGGTTTATGCAGTCGATGACATTCATATCACGATCATTTCTTGTCGCTATCATTATCAAGCATAAAAACACCGCGAAAACTTTCATCTGCGCGGTGTTTTGTTGCTTAGCTTTGTCACTTATCTAGGAAGCATCCCGAGCCTTACAGCATTTCTACCAAGCCAGCGCCGTCTTTGGCCTGACACACGTAGATGGATTCTTTCAGGCCAGTCGCCGCTTCGTATTGCGCTTCAACCGCCGCTTTTACGTCATCAACCAATGTCGGTGGAACTAGCGCCACGATACAGCCGCCAAAGCCGCCGCCAGTCATGCGTACGCCGCCTTGCTCGCCAATCTCGTTCTTCACGATCTCAACCAATGTGTCGACTTCAAACACCGTAATTTCAAAGTCATCACGCATCGACGCGTGAGATTCAGCCATTAGCTCACCCATGCGCTTCAGATCGTTCGCACGCAGTGCGTCAGCGGCCGCCAGTGTACGGTCGTTTTCAGTGATCACGTGGCGTGCACGTTTAGCCACTTGTGGGTCCAGCGTGTCGACTTTCTCATTGAACATTTCAATGGTTACATCACGCAGGGCTTTCACGCCAAAGATGCCAGCCGCTTCTTCACACTGTGTACGACGCGTGTTGTACTCACTGTCGACCAAGCCACGTTTCTTGTTGGAGTTGATGATCACAATCGCCATGTCTTCCGGCATAGAAACCGCTTGCGTTTCCAGGCTGCGACAATCCAACAGTAGCGCGTGGTTTTCACGGCCTTCGGCAGAGATCATCTGATCCATGATGCCGCAGTTACAGCCGACAAATTCGTTTTCTGCTTGCTGACCGTTCAGCGCCACTTCGGCTTGGCTGATCTCTAGGTTGTACAGGGTTTTGAAGGTTTGACCAATCACCACTTCCAGTGCCGCCGAAGAGCTCAGGCCCGCACCTTGTGGCACGTTGCCGCTCACAGAAATGTCAGCACCGGTGAACGGGTAGCCACGCGCTAGCAGGCACTTCACCACGCCGCGAATGTAGTTCGCCCACATCTTGTCTTCTTGGAAAGTGATGGCTTGGGTCAGGTCGAACTCATCCACCGCGTTGCCGTAATCGACTGACACCACGCGTACGATGTTGTCTTCACGCTTGCTCGCTGCCACAACCGTTTGGTAGTTGATGGCGCAAGGCAGCACGAAACCGTCGTTGTAGTCGGTGTGCTCACCGATCAGGTTCACGCGGCCCGGTGCCTGAATAATGTGGCTTGGGGCATAACCCAGAACTTGCTCAAAAGCGGTTTTTACGTTTTGGATAAGTGCATTCGTCATGGTTGTTTCTCGTCTTCAAATAGGGGTTTGTCGCGAGCGAGAAGGGGGAGTACCCGCTCGCGACGGAAAAAATAAGCCGGTTTAGCGATATGTTTTACGTACCGTTATGCTTCGGTCTTGTAGTGCACATCGCTTACATCACGCAGGCGTTGTGCTGCTTGTTCGGCGGTTAAATCACGCTGAGATTCCGCCAGCATTTCGTAGCCCACCATGAACTTGCGGACAGATGCGCTGCGTAGCAGTGGCGGGTAGAACAGGGCGTGTAGTTGCCAGTGTTCAATGTCGGTGCCCGCTTCAAAGAACGGTGCATAATGCCAGCCCATTGAGTACGGGAACGCGCACTGGAACAGGTTGTCGTAACGGCTGGTCAGCTTCTTAATCGCCAGTGCCAAGTCATCACGCTGTGCGTCAGTCAGTTCGTTCATGCGGCGCACATGGGTTTTTGGCAGTAGCATGGTTTCAAATGGCCACGCTGCCCAGTAAGGCACTACCGCAATCCAATGCTCGGTTTCCACTACGGTGCGCGAACCGTCTTCTAACTCAGCGTTCACGTAATCCACCAACAGGTTGCGGCCATGCTCTTGGTAGTACGCTTTCAGGTTGTGTTCTTTGCGCTCAATCTCGTTTGGCAGGAAGCTGTTGGCCCAGATCTGACCGTGTGGGTGCGGCTGTGAACAGCCCATGGCTTCGCCTTTGTTCTCGAATGCCTGTACCCAGATGTAGTCTTTACCCAATTCTTCGATTTGCGCGTTCCAGGTGTCGACCACACCACGGATCTGCGGCACAGACAGCTCTGGCAGCGTTTTGCTGTGATCCGGAGAGAAACAAATGACACGGCTCAGGCCACGTACACCCTGCGTTTTGAACAGAGGGTTGCTTGACTGCGGCACTTCTGGCGAATCCACCATCAGGGCAGCAAAGTCGTTGCTGAATACGTAAGTGCCCTGATAATCCGGGTTTTCGTCACCGGAAATACGTTTGTTGGTTGGGCACAGGAAGCACTGCTCATCGTAGCTTGGCAGTTGCTCGGTAGACGGTTTTTCATCCTGACCGCTCCAAGGACGCTTGGCACGGTGTGGGGAAACTAAGATCCACTGACCGGTCAGTGGGTTGTAACGGCGGTGCGGATGATCAACGGGATTAAATTCAATGTTTGCCATTATCGTGTTCTCAATGTGCGCAAAATAAAACGTCTTCTGTTGCCGTTTTGGCGTGGCTGCTTTTGTGTTTTACGAATCAGTAGCCGTTCGGGTTGGTGGATTGCCAGCGCCATGTATCGGCGGTCATCTCTGCCACTGTGCGGGTGGCTTTCCAGCCTAAATCGCGCTCGGCTTTGTCGGTGCTGGCCCAACATTCAGCGATGTCACCCGGACGACGAGGGCACAGTTCATACGGTACTGGGGTGCCACAGGCTTGACCAAAAGCGTCGACCATTTCCAACACGCTAGAGCCTTTACCGGTGCCCAAGTTGTAAATGTGCAGACCCGCTTTTTCACCCACGGCTTTCAGTGCCGCAATGTGGCCGTCAGCCAAGTCCATCACGTGAATGTAATCACGTACACCAGTGCCATCCGGCGTAGGGTAATCGTTTCCATAAACGGACAATTTTTCACGACGACCGACCGCCACTTGCGCGATAAATGGCATCAGGTTATTGGGGATCCCTTGTGGATCTTCACCCATAGTGCCAGACGGGTGTGCGCCAACCGGGTTGAAGTAACGCAGCAGGGTAATGCTCCAGTCATTTTCAGCATTGAACAGATCAGACAGGCACGCTTCCACCATGTATTTGCTGCGGCCGTAAGGGTTCGTGGTTGCGCCAGTCGGGGAATCTTCCGTGATTGGCACGATCTCAGGATCGCCGTATACCGTGGCCGATGAGCTGAAAATCAAGCTTTTCACGCCCGCTTTACGCATTGAACGCGCCAATACCAAAGAGCCGTTCACGTTGTTGTCGTAGTATTCCAGCGGTTTCTCGACCGACTCACCGACCGCTTTCAGACCCGCAAAGTGGATAACGGCTTTGATGTCATGATCGGCAAATACCTGATCAAGAAAGGCTTCATCACGAATATCGCCGTGATAAAACACCGGCGTGCGATCCGTCAGGGCGTGGATACGCGAGAGGACTTCCGCCTTAGCGTTGCACAGGTTATCAACGATGATCGGCTCCAGGCCTGCTTCCAGCATCTGTACGCAAGTGTGACTGCCGATGTAACCCATACCGCCTGTAACTAATACTTTCACTGTTCGCTCACCTTATCTGGGTAACAGAAACGAGATAACAAAGATCGTGATGGCAGAGTCGACATCGATTTCACGCTCTGCGGATCCTTAACTTGCGGGCAGTGTAACAAGGTCGATTTCCGCTGACTGTGATTGTAGTCACATTGGTGTAAACGTTTACACTGAAATCATCAAAGTGAGGGAGAGGGGCGAGTTTGCGAGGAGCGAGTATCGAGGAAGAGCTGAGGGCAGAGAATGTGAAAGAAAGCGCTACTGCCCGTGTGTGATACCCCAAGAAACCTTGTAAAGGAATAAATGGATCATTTTGTTTAATCCATGTGGGTTATTGATGGACATATTGATGAAATAAAAAGGTGTGAGTGAACGCATTATTTCTCATATATCTATTTTTCATTATTTTTAGTGAGTGAGAGGCCACAAAAGCATGCTTTATTTTGACGTTTTATTTTTACGCTGAATGGGATTATTAATTTTCGTTAGAAGGAAAACGTGCGCCAGTGCACATTATGGTACATGCGTCACTAAGCGATAAAGTGCGATGAAAAGCAAGGGAATTGTTAAATGGAGAACATGAACCAAGCGACGTGTTGTCGATGCTATATTTGTCCATCTTTATGTTTTTAAAGTGATTAATTGTCATTCGTTTCCGATTTTTTAAAGGGTTATCCGTAACATGGTGGTTACCATGTGTATCTGGAATGCAGCCAGACTGAGTATCAATGCATTTTTGTCATACAAAAAATGCAAAGGATTCATTTTACTCATGCGCTCAAACCATTAGTATTTTCAGGGTTATTTAATCAAGCGTGTTTTTATCTTGAGAGATATTTTAAAACGCATGCAAGGATAACGCTATTTTCATTGTTCTATCTCGCACGGATGTATTTCACATCCTATGGCGTTGTCACGCGTAATCGACGGAATGTGTAGTTGTTCTTATAGAAAAGGCATGGGTGTTTATTGCCAATGATTTTTCTATGAGAATTAATCTGTAAGAAGGAAAGTTTGATGGCTCAGTTAGTCGATGAAATCGTATTTCAATCAGGGGTCACGTTAAAGAACCGCATCGTGATGGCACCCATGACGATTCAATCTGCGTTTTTTGACGGTGGTGTGACGCAAGAAATGGTCAACTACTACGCGGCGCGTTCCGGTGATGCCGGTGCCATTATCGTAGAAAGTGCGTTTGTAGAAAATTACGGTCGTGCTTTCCCTGGCGCATTAGGTATTGATACCGACAGCAAAGTGGCCGGATTGAAGCAACTGGCTGGGGCGATCAAAGCCAACGGCTCAAAAGCTATTTTGCAAATTTACCACGCGGGCCGTATGGCGAACCCGGAATTTAACGGTGGTCATCAACCGATTTCAGCCAGCCCCGTTGCGGCATTGCGTGATAACGCTGAAACCCCACTGGAAATGACCAAAGATCAGATCGAGGCGATGATCGACCACTTCGGTCAGGCCGTGCGCCGTGCCATTGAGGCCGATTTTGATGGCGTTGAAATTCACGGTGCCAACACTTATCTGATCCAGCAATTTTTCTCTCCACACTCTAACCGTCGTCATGATAAATGGGGCGGAAACATTGAACGCCGCACTCGTTTCCCATTGGCGATTCTTGCCAAAACCAAAGATGTTGCTCGCGAGCACGGTAAGACTGATTTTATCATCGGCTACCGTTTCTCTCCGGAAGAAATTGAACAGCCAGGTATTCGCTTTGATGAGACCATGTACCTGCTGGATAAATTGGCCGCGCACGGTCTGGATTACTTCCATTTCTCGATGGGCAGCTGGGCGCGTAACTCGATTGTCACGCCAGAAGATGCCGAGTTGTTGATCAAAAAATACCGCACACTGCAATCTGAAAATGTAGCCAAAGTCCCGGTGATCGGGGTGGGTGGCATTGCCCAACGTGCCGACGCCGAAAACGCGCTGGCACAGGGTTACGACATGGTGAGTGTCGGTAAAGGGTACTTGGTTGAACCAACGTGGGCGACCAAAGCACTGAGCGATGAAACCTGCGCAGAGTTTGCCGATATCGCTCAGCAACATGCCTTGCACATCCCAACGCCATTGTGGGAAATCATGGATTACATGATTGTCGACAGTGCGGCGGAAGCCTTGAAGCACCAGCGCATTAAAGAACTGCAAAACGTGCCAATCAAGTTCAATGCTGGCGAGTACACGGCTTATGGTCGTGGTCACAATGGGGATTTACCGGTGACGGTGACGTTCTCTGACGATCAAATTCTGGAGATCTTTGTCGATTCGTCGAAAGAGTCTGACGGCATTGCCAACCCTGCGTTTGAGCGTATTCCACAGCAGATCCTTGAAGGGCAAACCCTGAACATTGACGTTATCTCGGGCGCGACCGTGAGCAGTCAAGCGGTGATTGACGGCGTGTCGAACGCGGTGGATCTCGCGGGCGGTAACGCTGAAGCCTTGCGCTGCAAAGCCAAAGAAGCGGTGGAATGGTCATCGAAAACCATTGAGGAGACCGTAGACATTGTCGTGGTGGGCGGCGGCGGTGCCGGTTTGAGTGCGGCACTGACTGCGCTGGACAACGGCAAGTCAGTTATCCTGCTTGAAAAATTCCCTGCCATTGGCGGTAATACCGTGCGTACTGGCGGCTGGGTGAACGCGGCGGAGCCGGAATGGCAAAACGATTTCCCTGCACTGGCGGGCGAAAAAGAAACCCTGATGCAATTGGCGAAAACGCCGGTATCTGAGTTTGTGGGTGAATACCTCACTGATTTCAATGTACTGAAATCTCAGTTAGACAATTACTTCACCGATATGGCGGCAGGCAAACAGTACCTGTTTGATTCTGTCGAGCTGCACCGCATTCAAACCTACTTGGGCGGTAAGCGTACCGATCTGAATGGCGAGTCAATTTACGGTCAGTATGATTTGGTGGAAACACTGACATCCCGTGCGATGGAATCGGTCGACTGGTTGAGCGAAAAAGGCATCGACTTTGATCGCAGCGTGGTGGAAATTCCGGTCGGTGCGCTGTGGCGTCGTGCCCACAAACCAAAACGTCCGAAAGGCGTTGAGTTTGTCGACAAACTGCAACAGCGCATTAAAGAGCAGAATGGCCGTATCATTACCGATACCCGTGCGACCGACCTGATCGTGGAAGATGGCAAAGTGGTCGGCATCAACGCGGTACAAGCGAACGGCACCAAGCTGGTGTTGCGCGCGAATTACGGTGTAGTGATGGCCTCGGGTGGCTTCGGTGCCAATACGCAGATGATCAAAAAGTACAACACGTACTGGAAAGAAATCGCGGACGACATCAAAACCACGAATTCGCCAGCCTTGGTGGGTGACGGTATCGAAATCGGTGAAAAAGCCGGTGCGGAACTGGTGGGGATGGGCTTTGTGCAGCTAATGCCAGTGGGTGATCCGAAATCGGGCGCATTGCTGACCGGCTTGATTGTGCCGCCAGAGAACTTTGTGTTCGTGAACCAGCAAGGCAAACGCTTTGTGGATGAATGCGGTAGCCGTGATGTATTGTCTGACGCGTTCTTTGATAACGGCGGCCTGATCCACATGATTGCCGATGAGAAGATCCGTCAAACAGCGGCGAATACTTCCGATGAAACCATTGAGCGAGAAATCAAAGAAGGCATCATCATTCAGGCAGACACGCTGGAAGCCTTAGCAGAGAAAATCGGCGTGCCGGCAGATGTACTGACGCACACTATCGAGCAGTACAACGGTTATGTTGACCAAGGCCACGATCCGGAATTCCGTAAGAGCGCATTTGGTTTGAAAGTGGATCAAGCACCGTTCTACGCGACACCGCGTCAGCCTTCGGTTCACCACACTATGGGCGGCTTGAAGATTGATACCCAAGCGCGCGTGATCGGCAAAGATGGCAACATCATTCAAGGTCTGTACGCAGCGGGTGAAGTAACGGGCGGTATCCACGCCGGTAACCGTCTGGGCGGTAATGCCTTGATTGATATCTTCACTTACGGCCGTATCGCTGGTAACAGTGCCGCTGAGTGTCATTAATGTCGGTGATAGCTCCTGTTTTGAACAAGAGTCATGAACTAACGTTCTGAATAGGAAAAGGTGAGAGAGGGGAGCCATGCTTCCCTCTTTTTTCGTATTGAAAACCGGACAATCAACAGCATGAACATGACCAACTATCGCGCGCGGTTTGAAATGATGGGCACTTTCATTGATCTGGTGGTGTATCACCCGGATGGTGAGCAGTTGATCAAACAGGCTTATCAGCAATTGGCCCAGTATGCACAGCGCTTTACCGTCAATCAGCCGGACTCGGAATTGATGCGGGTGAATCAGCAAGCGGGGATCGCCCCGGTAAAGGTTCCGCCGGATCTGTTTAACCTGATCCACCTTGCTAAACAGCACAGCGCCGATCAGCGCAATCCGTTCAATATCGCCATTGGCCCGTTGGTGAAAGCGTGGCGCATTGGCTTTAAAGACGCTCACGTGCCAAGTGCCGCGACGATCACGGAAAAGCTCACATTGGTTGATCCGCAAAACATCATTCTTGATGCGCAGCATCACACGGTCTATCTCACTCAAGCGGGGATGGAGATTGATTTGGGGGCGATTGCCAAAGGCTATTTTGCAGATCAGGTGATACAGCGCCTGATAGCTGCCGGTGTCGAAAACGGCTTCATCAGTCTAGGCGGTAACGTATTAACCATTGGCCATTCTCCGAAGAACGACAATCAGGCATGGAATGTCGGCATTCAGGATCCTTTCGGGACGCGCGGTGAAATCCTGCGCGTGGTGCCATTAACTGGTATATCGATGGTGACCTCGGGCATTAATGAGCGTTTTTTCCACGCTAACGGACAGCGCTATCATCATTTGCTGGATGCGCAAACCGGCATGCCGATTGAGACCGACATGGCGAGTTTGACGATCATCTCTCAGCACTCCGTGGACGGGGAAATTTGGAGTACGGCAGGCTTCTTACCTTCCATCACACAAGCGATTGAGTACATCAATCAGCAACCGGGCATCGAGGCGGTGGCCGTGTCGAAACAAAAAGAAGTGCATGTTACCCACGGGCTGGTGGATCACGGCGGGGCAATTGTCTTGGTGTGATGTCGGTGACGATGAGCACAAGGCAGACCCTGCCGCTATTTAGCATCAATTATCTAATGTGAACCTAAAGGAATGAGGTATTATTGGCTGGGTATACTTTATAGCGGTTGAGCAACGGGGTCATATGTGCCGTCATTTTCATTTTACTATGACTCTCATAACAGTGAAAAAGGGATGAACGGAGGCTGATGAAATACGAAGATATGAAGCTTTTCCATCAGGTTGTTGAGAAAGGTGGTATAACTGCAGCGGCTAATTTTACGGGCTGTCCGAAATCAACCGTGAGCCGCCATATAAAAGATCTGGAGGATGTACTGGGGGCCAAATTATTGAATCGCAGCAGTCGCCGCTTTCAGTTAACGGCTACTGGCGAGATGTTTTATTCGCGAAGTAAAGATATATTGAAAGATGTTGAGTCGTTAGAAAAAGACATTACCGAAAATCAGAATATGGCAGAAGGAAAAATCACCATATTAAGTCTATCGCCATTAATGCAGTGTTTCACTCAACATATTAAACAATTTTATGATAAATACCCTCACATTGAGCTGGAAATCTATGCGCAAGATGTGGTGGAACGCACTATTCCCAAACGTCGATTTGATTTAGTTCTCCAATTGGATCAACCAGAAGACAGTACATTGATTGGCAAACAAGTCTCTACGATCACCGCTGACTATTATGCGAGTCCTGATTATCTTGCTGAGTTTGGTTATCCTGACAGTCCTGAGGCACTTATCCATCATCGAATTATTTTTCGTGGTTTGAAAGAGGCAGGGGCGATACGCTGGCCTTTTCAGAATCCGTCACGCTATGTTGATCTGTCTGCGGCACATACAACGGTGGTTGATTCTCCGGATATGGCACTTACCTTTGCTCTTCAAGGTTTGGGCATCGCGTTGTTACCCGATTTACAAGCAGCACAAGCAGTACAACAAGGGCATTTGGTTCCATTATTTGCTCAGGCACATCGATATAGTTTGCCGATTTATCTGTTGTATCAAGACCGTCAATATATTCCTTATCGACTGCGGTTGATGATTGATTATATATCTGAACATTTTCATAATGCGCTGTGCAAACATTCTTCGTGCTGAAAAACTCGGCGAGATATCTTTCTCGCCATTATTAGAATAATAAAAATACATTTGTTGTGTATATTTATACCGATATTTTCTTTGATGTAAATCTATGGTTCCAAAATGTGGAACGAAAAGTCCCAAAGTCTGTTGTTGTTAATGTGCATTGAATGCATAAAAATGAGTTCTATTAAAAAATAATTATCCATCGGTCATTTATCCCCGGCGGTTAATTTTTTCATTCTGCATCATTGATTCTAAAAACATACTGGAGTGATAACGTGGACTTATTTAACCTGTTTCAAGGTAATGAAGCGCTCTCTGCAACGGCGGCTATTTTGGCTTTCTATGTCGTGGCGATGGCGATAGGGGGCGCGCTGTATAAGTGCGGCCTGTTTCGTGACATTCATGGCCTACCGACCAAAATGCAACGTGTGGGACGCATACTTGCCATTCTTGCGGGGTTGACTTTGATGTTGAGCGGTTTGGGTAAAGTGATTGGTCTCGCGCCCATGGTCGCCAAGTTCACGCAGTTCGGCATGATTCACATGTTTACATTTACCGGTTGCACGGAGATTTTTACCGGGCTGTTAATCATTTTTCCACGTACCTACAAGCTGGGCCTGCTGATGGGAATTGCGTTGTTGGGCGGTGCAATCACCAGTCATCTTCCTTCGTACTCAGACGGCATTGCGTGGGCTATCCCATCGGGTTCCGTGATGGTCGTTTTATGGGCCTCTGCCTTCTTTTATACGCCAGATGCGTACCCAAAGTGGTTTGTTGAATGGGTTAATCAGTATATTTTGCCGAAGACATTACACACGCAATCTTCATTAAAATGAGGATGTAGTGTAAAGGGTGGCATAGAAAAGCTCTCAATGATGGGGGCTTTTTTGTCTCTGCATTTTGCGTGTTTTTCTTTGTTGTGATTACCTCGATGGTGATGATGACAAGATCGGGTCACTGGCAAGGATAGGTCATTTTTCTGTGTTTCTATTTATCCGTCGTTATATCTTCTCGTCATAGTGAATATTGCGAATGTTAGGCATACCGAAAATCATTGATGAGGGTGGGTTTGTTTGAAAAGAAGACTTTGCTGAACAGCGATTTGTATTGCCATCCGCGATGTAACAGGCGATGGGCGAGGTGCTTATTTTCAATGATCGCCACTTCGAGTCCTTGGTAGTGGTGCGGATGACTTCTGACGTAATCAAGAAACTGGGTGAAGACACCTTGTCCTCTCACTGATGGATCAAAGTGAACAGACACAATGGAGAAACGCTGACTTCCTACCGGGCAACGCACGAAACAGTTCCCCAACGGGTGGTGGATGGTTTCAGAAAATTCAGGAAAAGGGCGCAACTCAAAATCCTCTGAAATCTTGTCATATTGCGAGCAGAGGTAATGAAAAAGGTGTTCCGCGCTGTCATTCATCACGGCCTCGTTGGGGGCTGTTTAGGTTAATGGTGTTCGTTTTCTTTTTCCATTGTAACCACAGAACCTCCCCAAAATGGCGGTAGACTTTTAATGTGAGGCTTTCCCCTTTTTGAATCCTAGCCCCTTTACCACAATACAGTGGCTAACAGGCCAGTCCATGATACTCAGACATGGCTCTTTATTTCTATGTGTCAGATTTTTAAGCATAACATGCGATGCACTGCAAACTAATCCGGCTCTCGTGCCTTTTTTCTCAGCGGTGTCTTTAATACGCTATTTGTTCAATCCCAAAGCTCACATTAAGCATCCAGAAAGCACGAAGCACATACCAAGGATAAGGCATGACACGAGGTCGCAAGAAGTCTAAATCTCGCCAAACGCAATTGAATCGCACAAAACAGCCGTCTTTAGTCAAACAAGGCAAACACGAACTGGAAACCGACAACCCCGAAGTACAAGGTAATGTGAAACAACGTCTGTTGATGAAAATGCCGATTCGTGGGCGATTGGGGCAACTCACGCGTGCTGTAAACCGGGCTATTCGGCGGGTATTCCCATGGGGTTATGGCGTTCTGAGTGTGTGCTTGATGTGGTTGGGTATTCAAGTCATGGACACGGCAGTGTGGTGGGGCATGGCAATACTGTTTTCTCCGTTTTTGTTAGTGCTGCTTTGGTTTGGTGTCGGTGGTTTTCTGGTGATGTTGTTTGGTGCGATACGGGAAGACAGGGTTTTCTGTACCTTGATGTTCATGATACTTCCGCTCCCAATAGCCTTGATGTTTGCGATGTTACATACCGTCTATTCAGATGCGTACATGTTGGCAATGAAGGTGTTTTACGGCCTGTATTTCGTGAGTGTGTGCTACGTGGTGGTGGCTTCACCGCCCACTATCGATGCGTGGCTGTCTCGCTGTTTGCCACGATGCAGCAAGTGGGTCGCCGGCTTGTTTATGTTAGCTTTGGTAGAGGCGACATCTCCTTACCCTAAAACAGAGATTAGGGAGGTCACGTTTAGTCCGTGTCAGTCCGAAAAATACCATTTCAGGGGAGAGGTGAAATACAGGCAGGACTGTGAGGCAACCTTTATGCATGACGGAAAACGCATGACAAGGGTGTTTTCGGATACGGATCCGGTGATCACGGTCAGGCAGGGATTGTTGGATCACTTTACTAATGGGAAAGCGGTGCACTAAATGTAAAGGTTAGTTGGGAATAGAAAGGTAATACCAGAGATATGCATCGTATATTGCCATGTAAAATATGTTCATAGACGGGCGTGTCTTTTCTCTGTGATGTGTTTTCAAAAAGAAAGCGCCGTGAATTCGGCGCTTTCTTTTTTATGCGTTGATATCGCGATTCGCACTTATTGCCGTTGGCAAACCGAGGCACGGCGCACCAGTGTTGGCATAAACAGCTTTTGCTCGCCGCGTTCAACTGGCACATTGTTCGCCAGCATCAACGAGAGCTTCACCGCTTCACTGGCCATCACTTGGATGGGGTAGCGAATGGTGGTGAGACGCGGGTAGATGTAGCGGGCAATGTGGCTATCATCAAATCCGATCACCGACATCTCTTCTGGTATGCGAATGCCATTTTCTTGTAGCAAGGCCAAACAGCCAGCGGCCATGTCATCGTTATAGGTGGCGACTGCGGTGATGGGAGTGTTTTTGGCAATCAGGTTCACCATGGCTTGTTCGCCGCCGTACTCATCCGGCTCCCCGTATTCAATGTAGTGATCTTTGGGTTCAATGCCGTTATCGCGCAGCGCGTCAAGGTAACCGGCAAGGCGGTCGTGCGCATCTTCAATGTCATGACTAGAGCAGATATAGCCAATGTCACGGTGGCCGTTTCGGATCAAATAATCAGTCGCCAGATATGCGCCGCGATGGTTGTCGAGGGCAATACAGCGATCAGCAATGGCCGGTACAGTGCGATTGATGATAACCATACCAGGAATTTCTTCGGCTAACGCGGCCAACTCGTCATCACTCAAGCCTTTACTGTGTACCACCAAGGATTCACAGCGGCTGTTGATCAGCAAGTTAATCGCATTACGTTCTTTGTTGGCATCGTGGTAGCCGCTGCCGATCAGCAGTTGCTTTTCCTGCTCACTGGCGATGGTATCAATGGCTTTGACCATGGTACCGAAGAAAGGGGCGGACACATCATTGACCAGCACACCAATGGTGTTGGAGGACTTGCTCACCAGCGCACGGGCGTTGGCATTCGGACGATAGCCCAGCTTTTTCATCGCGGCTTGTACGGCGGCAATGGCTGTCTGGCTGGTGTTCGGGGCATTGTTGATCACCCGGGAAGTCGTGGCGATGGAGACCCCTGCTTCTTTCGCAACGTCTTTAATGGTAGCCATAGGGCCCTCGTGGTTGATGTGTTTTTGGTAACAGCCTGCATCTAACAATAGTTAGCGTGATAACTCAAACGGAAAACGGGCGTTAAGTGTACGGTTTCAAGGTTTTAAGTGATTTTTGATGGTTTTTAATTCATTTGATAAAGGCGTGAAGCGCAAGCGATGAAAAAATCCCCAAGTCTCCGCGAAGGAAGCTTGGGGATGTTTATCGGTCAGATAACTGTATGTCTAGCGCCTAGCGAATTAGCGGGCTGCGGGTGCCAAGGTGACGCGGTATTGATAGGCTTTGTCCGTCAATTGGTATTCAGCATGCACGCTTGGGCTCCAAGAGTCATCGCCGCCTACACCCATGTGCTGGTGGTCAAGGCGCAGATACACCACGTCTTCCGCTGTCAGTTCATTGGTGTGCTTGGCATCGGCCAGTTGCTGCTGGTTGTAGCGACTCACGTTAAACATAAACTGGCCGAAGGCTTCAAGGTTGCCCAGTTGCAGCCATTGCGTACCACAACGTAGCCCACTGTCGGTCGGGAAAATGTATGGCGTATGCATGGCGCTCAGCGGTTGGGTGTAACGGCCAACGCGCGCTGCAGCCAGACGGTCAGGATAGTTCTCAAACGGGCCTAGACCTTGCCAGGTGATCAGGCAGTCTTCATGTTCCGGCTGCTGTGTATCTGATGGTGTATGCGCATTCGCTGTTAGCGGCAGCACCATTTCCATCCCGATGCGTGGCATTGGCGGCAGGTGACCGGCCAGTTTCACATCCACATCGATATCCATCTTGCCGTCATTATGCAGGGTGTAGCTCCATGTGGTGATGGCTTGGATCTCGCCACCAAAATGGTAAGCAAACATGGCGGTGACCAATACGGCCTGACGTTGAGTTTGGCTGTCACACTGCACGCATTGACGTTCCCAGCGGCCTATACCGGCCATGTCCCAACGGCACACCCAAGCATTCGGATCGACGTTATCCACTTCGCTCACACCGATGTCGTTATCCAGCGGCGCACGGAAGAAGTTATCTTCTGGGGCACGGACACATTGTGCGTTGCCGTCCACTGTCCATTGCGTCAGCAGGCCTGTGGTGGTGTTCCACTGCCAGTGGTGACGGGCATCGTCACTGGTGACGGTCAGGGTGTCGTTCTCAACCTGCAATTGCGGTGCTGCTTGCGTGTTCAGTGTCGGTAACACCAAGCCAGAGTGGTTACGCAGCGCAAACTGTTCGCTGGCACAGCAGTGTTCGGCGTTTGCCCATGCAGTTGCCGTGATCAGGCGAATGTCAGTGTTCAGGTGGTACTGCGCATCGGCTTTCGATGTGAAGTCCAAGCTGAGAGTCAGGGTTTGTACACTGTCAGCGGCAATATCCAGCGGGCACTGACCGGTTTGGATAACCACGCCATCTTCCAATAGCGACCAATGCAGCATTTCGTTATCGGTCGCGCGGAACAGATACTCGTTACGCACGGTTAACTCGCAGGTGGCCTGTGATGGCGATACCTGAATGTGTTCAGCAAGTGCGACCGTGATCATACGCTGGCAGAACTTGGCCTCTTCCAGTGTCGGGTGCGGGGTGCGATCCGGGAAGACCAGGCCGTTAATACAGAACTGGCGGTCATTGATTTCATCGCCGAAGTCACCACCGTAGGCCCAGTAATGCGTGCCGTTGGCATCCTTCTGGCTCAAGCCTTGGTCAACCCAGTCCCAAATAAAGCCGCCTTGCAGACGTGGGAACTCACGGAATGCGTTCCAGTACTGATCAAAACTGCCCAGACTGTTACCCATGGCGTGGGCGTATTCACACAAAATTAGCGGACGGTGTTCGTTAGGAAGTGAAATCCATTTTTTGATTGGCCATTTTGGCACGGCCTCATCGTCAATCGTAGTGTCTACGCGGGCGTACATGGGCGCAATGATGTCGGTCGCTGTGCTGTTGGCGCCGCCGCCTTCGTACTGGACCGGACGGGATGGGTCGAATTGTTTTGACCACGCATACATCGCATTGTGGTTGCTGCCGTGGCCGGATTCATTACCCAGTGACCAAATGATGATCGACGGGTGGTTCTTATCACGCAGCACCATTTGGGTGTAGCGGCTCATGTAAGCGTGTGCCCACTGCGGATCGGCTGACAGACGGTTCATTGGCTGCATGCCGTGGGTTTCAATATTGGCTTCATCGCATACATACAAGCCGTATTGGTCACACAGTTCATACCAACGTGGGTGGTTCGGGTAGTGGGCGGTGCGCACGGCATTGAAGTTGTACTGCTTCATCAGGCAGATATCGCGGATCATATCGGCATCTGTCATCACATGACCCAATTCTGGGTGATGCTCGTGACGGTTCACCCCACGGATCAACAGCGGCTTGCCGTTCAGCGTCAGCTGACCGTCTTTGATTTCCACTTTACGGAAACCGACGGGGTAGGCTTCGCTTTCGATGTGGTTGCCGTCAGTATCCAGCAGCGATACGACCAAGCGGTACAGGTTCGGGGTTTCGGCGCTCCACTGGTTCGGCTCACGAATGTGTAGCGTCTGGAACACCACGTCGTCATACGTGCCACGCTCGTCAATGCGGCGGTTGTGTGGGCGGTCGATACGTGGCTCGCTGACCGCGTTTTCTCCGTCAAACAATTGCACTTGTACTTGGTACGAATCTGGCGCATTCAGGTGCGTCACAATCGACAGGGAGCCGTCACGATAACAGGCGTCTAAATCTGGTGTGATGAACACATCTTCAATGCAATGCTGCGGTTTGCTCAACAGGGTGACATCGCGGAAAATGCCGCTCATCCACCACATGTCCTGATCTTCCAAGTAACTGCCGTCACACCAGCGGATCACCATCACGGTCAAGCGGTTGGTGCCTACGCTCAGGTGTGGCGTCAGGTCAAACTCTGCCGGTAAGCGGCTGTCTTGGCTGTAACCGATCCACTGGCCGTTACACCACAAGTGAAACGCTGAGTTCACGCCATCAAAAATGATGCGCTGTGTCTGAGTCAGATCGGCGTCGGTTAGCGTGATTTCCGTGCGGTAACAACCGGTTGGGTTGTCTGCTGGCACGAATGGCGGATTTACGTCAAACGGGTATTTCACGTTGGCGTAAATCGGTTTGTCGTACCCCTGTAACTGCCAGTTAGCCGGTACAGTAATGCGATTCCACGCGCTGTCATCAAAGTGCGGGTCGATGAATGCACCGTTGACCTGCTCTGGCGCATCAAACAATTTGAACGCCCATTGCCCGTTAAGAGAGCGGCGTTGGGCATGACGGCCATCGCGGGCGTGTTCAGGTTGGCGGTAACTCGCCAGTGGGCTGTGTGCTTTTAAGCAGTGAATATTCACTGATTGTGGGTTTTCCCAGTCGCGTCGCTGAATAATGCTTAGAAATGCCGTCATGGTTGTCTACTTCTGTTCATTTGCAGTGTGAATACGGTGAGAGGGGGATGTGGTGCACATGCATGGCATGCCTTTACAGCGCCAGATATCCCTGCCATTTTTCAGCAGTGTAAAATAAATATGGAAACGTTTTCATGACGAGAGTGGCATTTTTACTGATTTGATGAGAAATTTAACGCGTTATTCTGATGTTCCTGGCCTCTATAAAGCGTTATTTATTCTTCATGGGTATGTGTAGGGTGCTTGATGTGCGTTTTAGTGGTGTTGCTGTCGGTTTTTACGCCAATGTTGTATTTAAAATGCGCATTTAGGTCATCTTGGGTGAAAACGTTCCCATTTGTGTGGTGTGAATCACAGTAATTGCCGTTTTTTAAATTATGATACGCATCAATTAACGGCCCATCGCGTGGCCCTCTGTTATGCAAGGAAAAGCAAAATGACGGTAAAATCTCTGATTGAATTAGTGGGAACGCACACCCAATTGATGGTTGAAATGGGGGATTTCGCCGAGATTTTGCATTGGGGGCTACCCGTAAAAGGCAACAGAGACAACAGCCGTTTAGCGTTGCAACGTCCGGTACCGTATGGCCGTTTAGATAACGACGTGGCGATGACGTTAAGCCCTGAACTGGGGCGTGGCGTATTCAGCAGTCCGGGTCTGGAAGGGCACCGAAACGGACAAGACTGGGCGCCGGTGTTTGTGATCACCCAGATCACCCCACAGGAAGAAGGCACCGTGATTGTCAGCGAAGATACGAAAGCGGGTCTGCGTTTAACCACCGAACTGTTTTTGGATGCGTTTGATGTGGTGAAAACCCGCCACACGCTGACTAACCTGAAAGCCGGAGCTTATCAGGTGAACCGTTTGGCGAATACCTTGCCATTGCCTGCCCGTGCGAACGAGTTGATGACCTTTTACGGTCGTTGGGTCAAAGAATTTCAAACCGAGCGTCAAGCGCTGCCGCAAGGGGGTTACCAGCAGGAAAACCGCCGTGGCCGTACCTCGCATGAACATTACCCCGCTTTAGTGGCCGGCACGGCACATTTCAATGAAATGCAGGGTGATGTGTGGGGCTTCCATTTTGCGTGGAGTGGTAACCACCGTTTGCGCGTAGACGTTAAAGCCGACGGTCGTCGTGTGATGCAGGCGGAAGTGATCTACCTGCCGGGCGAAGTGAGCCTGCAGCAGGGGGAAAGCCTGACCACGCCGTGGTTGTACGCCAGTTACAGCCATCAGGGCCTTAATGGCATGAGCCACCAATTCCACTCACACGTGCGTCGTTCTATTTTGCCGCGTGAATTTGCTCAGAAGCCGCGTCCTATTCATCTGAATACGTGGGAAGGGATCTACTTTGACCATGATCCTGACTACATCATGGCGATGGCGACCCAAGCGGCTGACATGGGTGTCGAGCGTTTCATCATTGATGACGGCTGGTTCAAAGGCCGTAACGGGGACAAAGCCGGGCTGGGTGATTGGTTCTTGGACCGTGAAAAATACCCACAAGGTTTAGCACCTGTGGTGGCACACGTGAATGCGCTGGGAATGGAGTTTGGCTTGTGGTTTGAGCCCGAGATGATCAATAAAGATTCGGATTTATTCCGTACCCATCCCGATTGGTTATTGGCCGTTGACGGTTATGATCAGCCGACGGGCCGAAATCAGTATGTGATTGATCTGCAAAATAACGCAGCGTTTAATTTTCTGTTTGAACGCCTGGATCATTTCCTGAGCCAGTATAACATTGCCTATATCAAGTGGGACATGAACCGCGAAGTGGTGCAGCCAGGACACCTCGGCCAAGCGGCTGCGCATCAGCAAACCCAACGCTATTATCAATTGGTCGATAAAGTGCGCGCCAAGCACCCGAAGGTGGAGATTGAATCGTGCGCGGCAGGCGGTGGTCGTATTGATTTTGAAGTGCTGAAACGGACTCATCGTTTCTGGGCGTCAGACAACAATGATGCGTTGGAACGCCAGACTATTCAACGCGGCATGAGCTACTTTTTCCCGCCGGAAGTGATGGGCAGCCACATTGGGGCGAGCCATTGTCACAGCACGCGTCGTCGTCACAGCATTGCCTTCCGTGGTTTAACGGCACTGTGCGGGCACATGGGCATTGAACTGGATCCGGTTAAAGAATCGGCGGAAGAAAAACAAGGGTTTGAGCATTACATCAAGCTGCACAAAATGCTGCGTCCACTGCTGCACGGTGGCCGTACCTGGCGAGTGCCGACCGATGATCAGGCCCATCAGGTGCATGCTGTGGTTGCCAATGACCTCAGTGAAGCCGTGGTATTGGTGGCGCAATTAGCCATGCCAACCCATGCATTAAGCGGTCACTTGCGTATCCCGGGGTTAGATCCACAAGCAACTTACCGCATTACGGTGCTGGATAAGCCAAGCAATTACGATGATATCGTGAATTATCAGCCGCCGTGGACAGAATCCGGCTGTGAGTTGACCGGTGACTGGTGTGAATCTGTCGGCTTAACCATGCCGATTCTGGATGCGGAAACCGCGATGTTGATCAAATGCGAAAAGATTGACTGATAGCCCCCTCATTATTTACGTGCTTATTGCGATAAACACGCCCATTTTTCTCTTTCATCCTAAGTTTGCATTTTGCAGCCGCATTGGTGTTAAGCCCATGCGGTTTTTTTTATGTGCTTCTATGGGGATAACGTTCTATGAGGAAAGGAGAGGGCGACGTGATACGCGGCAATGGAATGTGAGTTATGAAATCGTTTTCAACTTGTTTTACGTCTTAATAGTCGTCAAAATCAGAAAATACGCGTATTTAATGCGTCAGATGTATAAAAATGGCGCTTTGGATCTCACTTTATCGATCTGGTTGTAAACGTTTCCATAAAGAGGCAGTGGATCACAGATTCCAAGTGGCAGAGTGGGTACATTTGTCATCGGACTGAAGGTGCAGTGACAGCAATGCGCGATCGTTAGGTGAACGCAGCAACACTGGACATAACCATTAAAAACACAAGGTCAGTGTTGCAAACCCGTGCGAGGGAAAAGCAGGAACGGACCGGAAGGATAGAATATGTCTGATCAAATTACGCTACAAACCAAGTTATCGTACGGGTTAGGTGCGCTGGGCAAAGACTTTGCCTGTGCGCCTATCTACATTTTCTTAATGTTCTATTTCACGGATGTGGCGGGTTTGTCAGCCGCGTTCGTTGGTACCATCTTCCTTGCTGCTCGTATTATTGATGCCATTACTGACCCGATGATGGGTGTGGTGGTGGATAACACCCGCACAAAATTTGGTAAGTTCCGCCCTTGGATTGTGATCGGTACGCTGCTTAACGCCATCGTGTTGGTGGGCTTGTTCAGTACGCACATGTTTGAAGGCACCGCGCTGTACATTTACGCGGCGGCGGCGTACATCCTGTGGGGCTTAACCTACACCATTATGGATATCCCTTATTGGTCAATGATCCCAGCGCTGTCGAGCTCACGTCAGGAGCGTGAAAAATTGGTGGTGTGGCCGCGTCTGTTCGCCAGTCTGGCTTGGTTCATTACCGGTACGTACGGCCTGCACATTGTCGGCAAACTGGGGAACGGTGATCAAGGTGAAGGCTTCTTCAATGTCGCCATGCTGATTGCGGTATTGTTTGTGATGAGTGCGTTCCTTATCGCCCGTAACGTGAAAGAAAAAGCCGCGCCAGCCGATGCGAAACCGGCGGAAAAATTCAGCTTTAAAGATGTATTGGTGATTATCGGTCAGAACGACCAGCTAAAAGCACTGATCGGTACTGTGCTGTCATTCCAGATTGCGAACCTGTTGGTCGGTGGCTTTGCGATTTACTACTTCTCTTACGCATTGGGCAATGCCGATTTGTTCCCGGTGTATATGATGGTGGCGGGTATTGCGGAAGTGGCGGGTGTGTTCTTGTTCCCTCGTATCGCGACCTTAATGCCGCGTAAATACTTGTGGCTGATGGCGAGCGGTTTCCCGGTGCTGTCTTGTGTGATTCTGTTGGTGATGGGGGTTATCGCCCCAGGTAATGCGTTGCTGATTGGTGCAGCGGGTGCGGCCATCAAGTTCGGTGTGGGTATTGCGAACGCATTGCAAACCGTCATGTTGGCAGACGTCGTTGACTACGGGGAATATAAAACCGGTCGTCGCAGTGAAAGTGTGATTTTCTCTGTGCAAACCATGCTAGTGAAATTTGCTGGCGCAGCCGGTGGCTTCATCGTGGGTGTGGGTCTGTCAGTGGTGGGTTATGTGCCAAACGTAGAGCAATCTGACAGTACCATTATGGGTCTACAGTTCATGATGGTTGGCCTGCCAGCGATTTTGATGACAGTGAGTGGCTTGGTATACCGTCGTTACTATCACTTGCATGATGGCTTTGATAAAGCGGCCGCAGAGCGTAGCGAAAACGGGCAGGGTACACCGGTTAAGGCGTAATCTTTCATCATCATTCCATCATTCGTAGTTAAAAAGCCGTGCGGTGTTCTCTGGCCGTACGGCGTAAATATTTAGTATCTCAACACCTCAAAAAACAAATAACATTCTCTCAAGTCATTTAGAGTCAGATCATGCGGTCTGGCTCTTTTTTTCATCCCGCTTTTCCAGTAAGAAATCAATAAATGCACGCACACGTTTGGCCTTTTGGCTGTGCTGGTGGAAATACACATGCACGCCGGAGATGGAAGACCAGTAGTCGGGTAACACTGGGATCAATGCGCCTGATGCAAAGTAAGGCTCAAACACCGGCCCCATTAATTGCCCTATCCCCAATCCATTTAATGTGCCGTCCACCACGAGGTAGGTGTCGTTGACCACCAAGGCGCGTGCCATCTCCACTGTGATTGTGGTGCCGTCTTGGATCACTTCGACCGGTGCCAATTGGTTTGAGGTGATATAGCGATATTGAACCAAGCGATGGTGTTTCAGCTCATCGGGCGTTTGTGGCTGACCAAACTGGGCCACATACGCCGGAGAGGCCGCCAGCGCTCTGTCCATAGGAGGCGTCAGTGGATGTGCCACCATGCCAGCTTCCACTTTCTCACCAAATCGGATCCCCATATCAAAGCCTTCGCGCATGATGTCGACTGTGGCATCCGACAAGGAAATTTCCAGTTCAATGGCCGGATAGCGCTGACAAAATTCAACATAGACCGGCTTGATCAGCAAGTGATAAACAAAGTGCGGCATGGTGATGCGTACTTTACCTGACGGCTGGTGGCTGAGATCGCTGATGCTCTCGACGGCAAGGCTTAATGCCGACAAAGACGATAGCGTTCGTTCGTGCAAGAGTTGCCCCGCTTCCGTCAGTTCGATGTGGCGGGTGGAACGGGTAAACAGCGGTAAACCGAGTTGCTTTTCAAGCGCTTTCAGTGCCTGACTGACCGAAGCGGGGGTGATTTCTAATTGGCGAGCGGCTTGCGCGAGGCTACCGGCCTGCACAATGGCGTGAAATATCGTTAATTGGTTATAGGTGGTGCCGTTCATGAGACGGTCTCCGTTAAAGCGGGGACGTGATAACGCCCAGTATCTGGGAGGCAGTATAGGTATATTGTTAAGCTCTGCCTAATAATGATTTAAGTGAACAGCAGCTAAACGTAACGAGTCGGGCAATGTATGCTAGCGCTATTAATAGAAACAGCATGTTAGCAAAGGAAACATTATGAATCATGTGCTAGAGAGTGTGAATGACGGTTCAGAAAGTCATATCCGTCAGTTTGTGTCGCATTGGTTTGGTTCGTTTGACCGCTTGAGTGAAGAGAGTGGCTTTTTTACGCCGTTCTTAGCCGACGATGTGGTGATCAGCATGTCGGAAGGGACGTTTCAGGGGCATGACGGTTTCCGTGATTGGTATGCCATCGCGCTGAGCCTATTTAAATCGGATTGCCAGCATCAGCTTGAGCAAGTGGAAGTTCAGCCAGCAGCCATTTCTCTCGCTGACCGTCGCGCAACGTATGACGTGACCATGCGTATTCGCTTGCAAGCGCAAACCCATTCAACGTCCCCGATGGGTGGCGAGCCGGTGGATTTTTTACTGAATGAAACGTGGCGTGTGACCGTGAATGACGCCGGTGATGTGCTGATCCATGAATATCTCGTCGTGCCATTTACTCAGGATTCCGAGTAATAACACGGTGCCATCAGCCCATGTTGTGCAGAGCGGGCTGATGGCAGTGAGTGAAAAGTAGGGTTTAGCCCAATGCTTTTTCCATCGGTGGCTGTTTTTTCCTGAAGGTCATTTCGATGATGCACAACAGCAAGCCAAGCCAGATCAAACCAAAGCTCATCACTTTGATTTGTAGCAGCACCTCGCCAAACACCATGACCGCCAGCAAGAACTGGATGCTCGGTTCAATGTATTGAATAAAACCAATCATCACTAAGTTCGTGCGTTCCACGGCCATCGAGAAGAGCACCAAGGGAATTAACGTGACCGGTGCCGAAAGCAAATACAGCATGATTTTGCTGCTGTCGCCAGATTGGAAGACCGATGTTTGCTGCCACAAATCGCCGAACAAAAAGCACAGCGCAATCGGCAGAATCGTAATGAGTTCGATCATCATGATACTGAGCGCATCGAGGTGGACAAATTTCTTCATTAAGCCGTAAAGCGCAAACGCTCCGCCCATGATCAGCGACAGCCACGGCAATTCCCCGTAGTAATACACTTGGCAACCAATGCCTGCAATTGACAAGACCACGGCAATGGATTGATAAGTGGAGAGCTTATCTTTGAGGAACAGAACGCCCAAAATAATGGAGAAAATCGGGTTAATGAAATACCCCAAGCTGGCGGCAAGCACCTGCTCGTGAGTGACCGCCCACGTGAAACTGTACAGCGACAGGAAGTTAAACATGCCAGCGAGAAAACACAGTAAGACGGTTTTTTTGCTGCGCATGGCGGCCCATATTTTCCCCATTGGGATGTGTAAGGCTTTCAGTAGAAAGTACACACAGGGGATCGAAAACAGGACACGAATAGAGAGAATTTCGAGCACATTCGCATTGGGAATGTATTGAAAATACAGCGGCAGTAAGCCCCACACTAAGAAGGCAACCACCGCCAGGCCATTACCGGATAACATCATATTACGTCCCTCAGTACACAGAGAGGCAGACCACGAGAAGCGTCTGCCTGATAGTAAAAGTCCCACCAATGAGATGTTGCGTTTGGGTTAGCCCGCGAGCTGATCGCGCACCAATTCCACCCAGAAATCGACGCCGATCATCAAGAGATCGTCGTTAAAGTCGTAATGCGGCAGGTGTAAAGGCACACCGCCTTTTTCGCCCGTGGCGCCATTGCCGACCAGAATGTAGCTGCTTGGGATTTCACGTTGCATGAACGAGAAATCTTCCGAGATACAGAAGGGTTTGCACTTGTCGTTTACCTTAGCGTCGCCGACGACTTTCTTCGCCACACGCACGGCGATGTCTGACTTTTCACTGTCGTTGACGGTAGATAGCACGCAGTTTTCAAACGTAAAACGGTAGTCCAGCCCAGCCGCTGCCGTGACCCCCGCGACCACGCGTTCCATCGCTTGCTTGATGTAGGCTTGGGTGTCATCAGAGAAACAGCGGGTATCGCCAGACAACGTCACCACGGTCGGGATCACGTTGGCACCGCCATTGGTTTTAATGTCGGTGACCGACAACACAGCGGGTTCATGGATGGCATCCAAGTTGCGGGTGATGATGCCTTGCAGGGTGGATACCACATTACAGGCCACCAGTACCGGGTCGCTGCCCAAATGTGGCATGGCGGCGTGGCCACCGGCTGCGTGGATCTCAATGCTGAAATGATTTTCACTGGCCATGACCGAATTAGGGCTGATCAGGAAACTGCCCACGTCCAGCCCCGGCAGGTTGTGCATGGCGTAAATGGCATCCATCTTCCAGCGGGTAAACAGGCCATCTTCAATCATGGCTTTGGCGCCAGTGCCTTGCTCTTCTGCGGGTTGGAATACAAAGTACACCGTGCCGTCAAACGCGGTATCTTGTGACAGTTGGTATGCCGCACCCAGCAGCATGGCGACGTGCCCATCGTGACCACAGCCGTGCATCATGCCTGCATGTTGAGAGGCATAACCAAAGGTGTTCTGTTCTTGCACGGGAATCGCATCAAAGTCGGCACGCAAGGCAATTGAGCGATCGGACGTGCCACGTTTTAAGATGCCGACCATGCCGGTTTTACCGATATTACGGTGGACCTCAATGCCAAAGCTGTTCAATTTGTCGGCAATAAAATCCGAGGTGACGGTTTCTTCAAAGCCAATTTCTGGGGTGGTATGCAGGAATTGACGCCATTCGATCATATCTTTGGTGCTAATAGTTTGCGTATTCATCGTCATCACATTCACTTAGGCAAAAAAAGAGCAAGATCACGGGATGACCTTGCTCTGTTAATAGAAGAGGGAGAAATTAGTTCGCCATGTCAGTCGCGACAGTGGCATTGACCGCTTGTTGCGCCGCTGCAGCTTTGTTGCGGTTTGCCGTCGCTTTCACGAAGACCATTAACGCTGCTACAACGATTGCGATAGCTGCACACTTCCACAGCGTCACAGGTTCAGACAATACAACGGCGGCCAATACGAACGATGCAAGTGGCATCAAGTTCAGAGCCATACCCGTACCGTCTACACCGACTTTGGTGATGCCGTAGATGTAGATCAAGTAGCTGATACCCGAGATGAACACACCCAGAATGAAGATGCTCAGGATACGTGATGGTGCAGTAAATGCGCCCAGTGCTGTGGTGAAATCAAGACCATAGAACATCACGACGAAAGTGAAGCCCACTGCCGCAAAGATGAACTGGTGGTACATGGTAGAAATAGAACCGTATTTCTTCGCCAAATCCGCACGGGTGTAGGCCGTTGAAGCAAAGGCAAACGCACTCATGAAGGCAATCAAATGACCGATGCTAAAGCCATCAGAGTTCAACGCTGGATCGTAAACCAGCATGGTCACGCCGGCGAACGCCAAACAGGCTGCGCCCACTTGCATAAGGGTGAAACGCTCACCACGGGTCACAAAACCCACGGCCAGAATTTGAATCGGGATCAGGCCCATGATCACGCCGTTTTCAGACGCGGTGATGTAGTCCAGTGACAAGAAAGCAAAGTAACTGAACAACGCTTGCCCGATAAAACCACACGCGAACGTTTTGACGACATCGACGCGGTTATCCCACGAGTAGCTGAATTTTTTGTAGCCTTCAGCGGCAATCGACTTGCGCATAACCTGCAAAATCACGAACAGGGTAATTGACGCCACGACATAGCGCAGCCAAACCAGCATTTTGGAGTCCATGACTTCCATCAGTGGTGTACCCACAACCCACGGTGTACCCCATAAGAAACCGATGAAGATGGCGGCTATCCAGCCTTTTTGTTTTTCTAACATGATGAATCCGTCCTTTAAATGAAATTAGATGTCAGTGCCTGAAAGCAGTTTTCCGTAACCTGGGCAAACCGCTGTTTTGCCGCACAAGTGCATGGAGTGCCAGAATAACGCCGAGTTGCTTGATACAATTGGCACGCCGAACTTGTCTTCCAGATGCTGGATTTTCTCGACGGCACGCAAGCTGGTGCACGACATGAAAATAACGTCGACATCGTTGTCTTTCAGGAGGATCTCAATGCCTTCTTCGAACGATTGCAGCGGAACTTTGTGGATGATGTTGTCATCAAGAATGCCGAAAGCGGCAAGGGCGACCACATCAAAACCGGCATCAATCAGTTGCGCGCGCAGTGGGAAGTTCACATCCGTTGGGTACGGTGATAAGACCGCGATGCGTTTCGCACCAAGGTGCTTAAATGCGGCTTGGGCGGCTGTCCATGGGTTGGTGGATGGAATGTCACCACGGCCTTTGGTCATCAGCGTCGCCACTTTCTCTTCACCGATTACAATCGATGCCGATGTGCAGGCAAACGCCATCACATCCATTGGCAGGCCATCACCGACCAGTACCGCACCGTCGCTGATGCTGGCCGCAACCGCATCTAATGCTTCCGGTGTCATGCCGTTTTCTTTAAAAATACGGGTACTGAATAGGGCGGCTTGTTCACGCAATAGGTGAGACCAATCAGTTTCAAGGGTGTGGTCGTTCGCCAGTTGCACCAAACCAATGTGGGTACGTTCAGGGCGTGGGGCAGGTTCAAAATCCAGTTTTACTTCAAAAGCATCAAATTGTTCAAAGTTCATCTTTCTTTCCTTGTTGTTATTCTTTTTTTGCCACCGCGCGAGGGAAGACGCGGTGGCATTTTTTCACGTTATTTAATGATGATCAGTTCAGGTTCAGCACGCTCAGACAGCCATTCCGCACCGTCTTCGGTGATCACAATGTTCTCTTCGTGCAGCATGGTTTTGCCTTGTGCGTACACCATGCCCGGCTCAAGCGTCATGACCATGCCCGGCTTCAATACGGTGTTGTCGGTCGCGGTGTTAGAAGGACGCTCAGTCAGTTCCATGCCTAGACCGTGGCCGACACGGCCGATGTCATTACCCAGTGCGCCATTGGCTTCCAGTACTTTCCACATCGCGTTATAGATGTCGGTGGTGGTGGCACCCGGACGGGCTGCTTCAAAACCTTTGGTGGTCGCTTCGTAGGTCGCGCGGTACGCGGCTTTGGTTTGCTCGCTTGCGGTGCCAAAGGCCCAGTTGCGGTCAAAATCAGAGAAGTACCCATCCCATACGGCGCCGGTATCAATCAGTAGCACGTCACCGTGTTCAATCACACGATCCGTTGGCCCCATCAAGATGTCGTCGTACGCGTCTGGACCTGACCCTGCGATGATGAATGGACAGGCATCTGCACCGGCTTGCAGCATGTCCATGCCGAATTGCTTACAAATTTCACGCTCTGTCATGCCGACACGGGCATACTCAGGAATGCGCTTGAAACCGATATTAGTGATGCGGCAGACTTCGCGGGTTTTCGCGATTTCCGCTTGGGATTTGATTTGACGCAGACCGTGCATCGCAAGGGCAACATCAACGAATTCTTTGTTCACCATGGTGGTGAGTTTCAGGTAGTTGTTCACTGGCATACGCAGGTGCGATTCAATGCCCAGTGTGGCACCGACACGGCCATGGCGGCTTGGCAGGGTATTCAGTACGTTAGCCACCAAGCTGATACCGTCGTCTTCTGGGCGAGGGGCTGGCCATGTGATGACGTCATCCAGCCAGGTGTTACCCATGCCCTTGGCGCCAATTTCAGGCACGACCGCAATCGGTTTGCCTTCAGCGGGTACAATCACGAACCAAGGGCGAGTTGGGCTGTGCCAAAACTGTGAAAGGAAGCCGGTGAAGTAACGTACGTTCGGTTCAGTGGTGAAAATCATCGCATCGAGTTTCATCTCATGCATCACTTTCTGTGCACGCTCGGTACGGTGTTCAAATTCTTGTTGGGTAAAACCACGCATTGGTGTTGTCATTGTCTTTTACCTTGTATCACATTGTATGATGTTGTTTTTATTAGGTTGTGCGTTGCACAAGTGGGATGCCGAATGAGGGGCGGCATCCCCCTTGCTAATCTGTTTGCTTGACGCTTGGTGTTGCTGGTTTTGGTTTTTTATTTGTCGCGTCGGCGAATTAACGCAGGATGGCCGTCATCGCACGATCCAAATCTGCAATCAGCTCTGGCGTGTGCTCAAGGCCGATGTTCAGGCGCACCAAGCGACCCGCGTAATCTTTGCCCGGACGTTCAATGTTTGGGTACACCAGCGCCAAACTGGTGACGCCGCCCCAGCTCATGCCGATCTTGAACATCTCAAGGGTGTCGATGAAGGCTTCCACTTGCTCGGCGGTGTAGTCGTCGCTGAACAAGAAAGAGAACACGCTGCTTGAACCGGTGAAATCACGTTTCCAGATCTCATGGCCCGGGCAAGACGGGAATGCAGGGTGGAAGACTTGCGACACGGCAGGGTGGGTGGATAGCCACTCCGCCACTTCCAGCGTTGATTTCTCTAGGTGTGCAAGACGAATTGCCAGAGTTTGCAGGCCGCGTAGCGCCAAGTTGCAATCGTCCGGAGAAACGGCAAGGCCCAGCTGCTTGAAGGTACCGCCGACTTGTTCTTTCAACGCTTCCGTATTGACAGAAACCGTACCCAGTAGCAGATCACTGTGACCGCCAACGTATTTGGTCAGTGCTTGCATGTTGATGTCGACGCCGTGGGCGAAGGCATCAAAC
>NZ_JAKJSN010000039.1:0-55218 GCF_050337005.1 Photobacterium japonica
ATGTAGAAACGTATTTGTGAGGGAGTCACACACTTCACCGGGTCATTGCAATAGCCAATGATGATGTATGGTTAAGACCATTTGCGGGAAAACCTGATATGCAGGCGGGCACAAAAGATGCCTTCTAACGAATGAGGAACCGCAACCGCGTAGTGTCATCAGGGTCATGGCAAATAAGCCAATAAACAGACCGAATGTAGAGCGGCAGTCCCAAACCTTATATTACCTGACGCTGTTGTTGACAACCGGGGGAGTCCATGTAGCCGCATTAAGCGGACTAAAATAGTGGGTTAAAATGTGGAGCGAAGCGGAACGTAACCCACTGTTTTAGTTCCGTTTAAATGCCTTGTGTACGCCCAGCATGGGCATGAACTAATGGGGTGAAAGTCCTCTGTAGGAAAATCACCATTTAATCATCAACTTGTTGATATTAAATGTTAACTACTAGCGAATGGCAAGGGCTTTTCCGCGAGGAACGGTCTGAAGGAAGCCGCGAGCAAAACTGCGAGCTGATGAACAAGAACATCATATTAGGCGTAGGTCAGAGGCGAGTTGGCACAAGACGACGAAGCCAAGTGATTTAATGACTACCGTAAATGATGCAGTTGYGCAGTGAAAGTCCATGTCCTTATCTGGGGAGATCTGCTTAACAAGCGATCGTTAACCTAACCAGYTTGGCCGCTGGTTCAACWGGCCTGGCGYGTGAGCATCATCAACTCACGCGAGCGAAACCGATGAACAACGATAGCGCTTTACGAGGTAACTCGTTAAGTGATTAAGCAGAAGTCAGCAGACGGCATAGTAGCCAAACGCCCATCGTAATGGTTGGGACAAGGTGAAGGCCTGAACATTTAGAAGAAGGAGGAGTCTTGTCAAACTTGTCGATACCCACTACGCCGACAGGCGATTACTATCAACAGCGTAATGATAGGCAACCATCCTTCAACAGCGATCTATTCACTCAATTGCTTCAMCCTGAGAATTTACAGCAAGCATGGTGCCAAGTTAAAGCCAACAAAGGTGCRGCAGGTATCGATGGCATGACCATTGACGCCTTCCCGCTTTGGCTTCAACAAGGTGGCTGGCAGCAGTGTAAATCTCAACTAGAGCACGGTGAATATCAACCCTCAGCGGTCAGACGTGTAGAGATTGATAAACCCGATGGAGGTAAACGCAAATTGGGTATCCCTACCGTTATTGACCGAGTGATACAGCAAGCCATTGCTCAAATACTCACGCCCYTATTTGACCCCTTCTTTTCAACTAACAGCTTTGGCTTTAGACCGAATAGAAATGCCAAACAAGCGGTACTGCAAGTACGGGATACCATCAAGCAGAAACGCACATTTGCTGTCGATGTTGACCTGTCTAAATTCTTTGACCGAGTTAATCATGATCTCTTGATGACTCAACTGAAGAAAAAGGTACAGGATAAGCGTCTACTGGCACTTATTGGTAAATACCTACGAGCAGGTGTGATGGTCAACGACCAATTTGAAGCAAGCTCAGAAGGTGTTCCTCAAGGTGGCCCACTCTCGCCATTACTATCAAACATTATGTTGGATAATTTGGATAAAGAGTTGGAAAGCCGAGGGCATAAATTCGCCCGCTACGCGGACGACTTCATCATTTTGGTGAAGTCTCAACGAGCGGGATTCCGTGTGCTAAAGAGCATCACTCACTACCTCGCCACGACGTTAAAACTGGTTGTTAATGAACAGAAAAGCCAAGTGGTTAAGGTTGGTCAAAGCAAGTTCCTCGGTTTCACCTTTTCCCGAGGCAAGATCCAGTGGCAYGCTAAAACGGTATGTATTTTGAAACAAAAGATAAGRCGGCTAACAAACCGAAACTGGGGCGTAAGYATGAGTTATCAACTGTTCAAATTACGGCAATACCTGCAAGGCTGGATTAACTACTTTGGCATCGCTAACGCTTATCAAGCGTGTGTCGATTTAGATCAGTGGATCCGTCGGCGAGTACGCATGTGTTACTGGCGTCAGTGGCGAAAACCACGGACAAAGGTGCAAAATCTACTGAAACGCGGCGTCTGGATCCAAACAGCCGTTGGTTGTGGTATCACAAGCAAAGGGCCGTGGCGAAGCTCGAAAACACCCGGGATACAGCAAGCGCTGAGTAATGATTACCTTAAGAAAGCGGGATTATTTTCACTGAAAGACGGATGGATAGCTGTTCAATATCCTAACCAAAAGATCTAAGTTAGGCGTTCTGAATGAACCGCCCTGTGCGGATCCGCATGCAGGGTGGTGTGGGGGCTGGAGGGTAAATACCTCCGGCTACCCGATTACACGTTTATGCGTTGTATTAATGATTGCAAATTATAGTAGTGATGCTGCTCTGCAATGTTGCCTAATTCAAATACGGCTTCTTTAGATAATTCACCTTTTCTTCTAATAAAAGTACGATTGGCAGAATGCGATTCTCCGATGCCCTTTCCGACATAATACCCCACTCGATCAAGGTTATATGCTATTGTTTCTAACAACGCAGGTGGGATTTGCTCAAGTTCTAAAGTTGTTAGCATATCTAACTGTACAATCAAGTTTTCATTGTAAGCTTCAAATGCACCATTAGGCTCTGCACGCTTCCAAAGTTCGTCAAACACTTCACTTAGAAACGATATGAAACCAGATATAACAGGTGAAGTGAATTTAGCTAACATTTTCAATATACCTAAACGAAACTCTTCATCATCAATAAACTTACCAACCAAAGCTTCACTTGGGTCTTCCAGTTTACTAATGATTTCAACGAGCGATTTTTCATCCTTAGCTTTTTTGGTCAAATAACTCTTGTTTTCTTTGGAGAAATCTTCAAAAAAGTCATCAAGATCACTTACTTCATAGATAAGGATACCATTGCGATCTTTATATGCTCTTGTTGATGGATTTTCCTTTCTTACTACTTGTATAACCTCGTTTGGGTAGTTCTCATTGCTAGATGAAAATACGTTTTTCGACCAATCCAAAGCAGTTAGTACATTTACGTCACCAAGACCATAGCCTAAAAGTAAAACTGTTGACTCCTTGATAGTTAATGCTAACTTGATCTGCCTATATTCATGCGGACGAAACAACGAAACATAATCTTCTTGAGAGATTACTATGCTCTCTGGAGTCGAACGTATCCCATGCAAATGATAAATTGGAACAATACCTTTAGGTGCACACATTGATTCATTGGGACTTAGAGGTAAACATTTACCAGTAAACAAACTTTCGATAACTAAATCATAGTTCGTCGTAATAATCCAATTAGGTAATAGATCATTTAGGTAAGCAGAGTACTTTTCTCGCTTTTCTTTTTCTGGATACCAACTTGTAAGTGCAGATATTTCTTCTTTTAACTTAAATAGAGACTTCGAGTACTCGATGTCCCTTTTTATTGAATGAAGCTCACAGATTTTTGAAGCCACCTCTGGATAGCCAACGCCGTCGATGTCAATTTCATCATATTGAATTGACATTTTTTTTGATGCTTTTTCCAATAACTCTCCCCAAGATAAGGCAATATTTCTTGCTCCACCGTTTAGTACCGCTTTGGAGAACCCAGCACCCACGAACATTCCCAGATTCCCAAAATCACTAGACTCAGAGAGGATTTTTAAAAGTTTTTTCTTTGAAATTTTTTCCACTTAATTACTCAATTTATCAATTAAACTTTAGAAACGTGTAACAACTTTATATATGGAATTGTTCTACGTTACAATTCCATATATAACTATTATCACATTCCAACACTACATCTAACCAATTGATATAAAAGCATTAATTTAAACAACAAAAGAGGAAATGTAGAATCATTCCATATAGTACATTCTACATTTTCCGCATCTGCGTAATATCACAAATTAATGTAAACACCATGAACGTTTATTTTCACTACGATGATGTTGACCCTATCGCACAAATAAAGCGGTGCGTTCCCGTATGCCAGCCACGCTACCGCCTCACGGTGTTCGTGCGTCAGGGTATAGTGACGACTATGCCTTATCGACTATGAACAGAAAAGTCCGACTARGGACTGAAAGGGATGATTGTGAAGTGTGTTTAAAGGCGAAGAAAATCGGATGCAAGATCATCTCACTATCTCGACTGAGCTATGTCGACAAGACTCATTCGACCGCAGGRCGAACYTAAATKCAACGCATACAAAAAAACCTGCCATTTCTGACAGGGTTTCTTATGTTGGCGGAGCTGCGGGASTCGATGGTCCGGCATTCCGGYTCGCGAAAAAGTGCAGCGCACTTTCGGGAGCGTTAGAWGCAAAAAAGCCCCGTCATTTCGACCGGGACGCGCAGTCGAGGCTTCGTTGTGTTGGCGGARCGGCTGGGCTGGCACTCCAGCGGGACTCATTCGACCGCAGGGCGAACTTAAATTCAACGCATACAAAAAAGCCCCAGCATTTCTGCTGAGGCTTCGTTGTGTTGGCGGAGCGGACGGGACTCGAACCCGCGACCCCCGGCGTGACAGGCCGGTATTCTAACCAACTGAACTACCGCTCCAATTCTGTATGAAACCCGGTAAACCCGATTTCTAGAATGTGGCGGAGAGATAGGGATTTGAACCCTAGGTGGGCTATAAACCCACGCCGGTTTTCAAGACCGGTGCTTTAAACCACTCAGCCATCTCTCCTGAGTGCGGCGATAATACGAAACAACGGCGAGCCTGTAAAGCGCTAATTTAAAAAAGATTAATCAACTGCTCAATACAACACCACTTTGCCAAAACTGCCGTCATCTTATGCTGATTTTTACTGGAAAACACCGTTATTGCAGAAAGCGGTGAGTAAGGTCGTTAAATACCGATTTGGCGTCTTCTTCAATGATCTCACCGTGGGTCACCACTATGCGGGTGAAATCCCACGCTTGGATCTTTTCAATAAAACGCCGAAAGCCGGGTTTGTCTTTCAAAGTGAACCCCATTTTAAGTGGCGGAGCAACGCAGCAGCCTTTGAAACCAATCGGTTCAAACACGTATTTGGTCATCATCCCGACCATGCCATCGTACGCATCTTGCTCCGGGTAATGCTGAATAAAATCCGTGACAATAAGCGACTGTGACGGCGCATGATAAAACACGGTTTCATTGAACAAAGGCACTGACGGCATGGTTTCCCACGTCAAATCTTCTGCCCACACATTTTCCATGCCTTGCTGCAAGATGTGGTAGTTGCTCAACGGGACTTTACACGGAATACCGGCACTGACATACACATCGGCTTCAGGATACGCTTCACACCAGTCTTGCAGCCACTTGCTGTGGTTATTACTGGCGGCGACCAAGTACTGCACCTCGCCAAGGGCATCAACCTGCTGTTGCAGCGCCGCAGACAACGCCGTGGGGGAATGCACCCACAACCCACCCGTAGATAAACGTACGACCGTCATACGCAAACCTAACGGTGCGCCTAACATGTTCATGCTGTCTTCATGAACCCAAATGTTGTCATCAATTTGCCGCATCGCATCCTCGCATTACCGTTATCTCCTGCTGTTATACTGCCAGAGCAGGAAAAAATCACACCTGATCAGATCACATTCCCCGCTGTCGCGTTGGCTTTATTGATACTCTGGCTTTAGCGATACTGGGCAGACGTAATGTATTGGCCAAACGACTCACACCACACGATCACGGTGTTATATTGCTCGATATCCATCGCGGGATTCACCGGCAACATGAAACGGTCAAACGATTGAATATTGCCGAGCTGCAACATGGCCGATTTATTGGCATTGAAGTCGGCTTCGGTCTCCACATATACTGGCGATAAATACAGTTTATAGTCAGGCCCTGGGGCCAGTTCACCCACAAAGGTAATGGCCGTGTTGCCCACCGTGACCTGCCCTTCTCCCCAATGCAGGAAATCACTGTCTTGGCGGTCTTTATCAAACGTGGCGGTAAACTGAGCATCTTGGGCGGTGGCACTGATCATGCTCACGGGTGGGGCCATCGGGGGCAATCAAAATAGGCAGGGCATACACCCCCAAGGCGAACCCGGCCGCCAACGCGACCCCGTGGGTAGTAAGTAATCCAAGCGTACGTAACATGGCGATTTCCTTATCTCTCGTTATCCCTAATTATCACTCTTTCTTAACTATATACCTTACGTTCCCTCTCACCGAAAAAGCCGCTGATCGGGATCACAAACGGTGCTGTTCAAACGCATCATTGAGCAATTTCAATACTGCCTGATGCACTGGCCCCCCCGCATGCCGCCGCGATTCAATCACATCAATGGTCGTCACCCACCCTTCGGGTTCGTACTCAACATTCAGCTCCGTTAATCGACCATCAGCAAAATACGGCGCCGCCAGCCTATCAGGTACTATCGCCCAGCCTATCTCTTCGGAGGCTAAATCTAACAATAACTGGTGGGTGTTGGCATACCACACCTGCGTACTGATGGCGTAGCTGAACCACAACTCTTGCCCGGTTGAAGAACGGTGTACGACTTGTCGATAGGTACGTAAGTCGGTGTCCGTGACGGAGGCTTTCTGCGCCAGAGGATGTGACGGGGCCGCTAAGGTGACAAAACGGCTATAACCCAATGAGCGAAACTCGGCTTCTTCCAGCATGGTGCCATCGGCAAACACCACCCCGATGTGTGCATCGCCATCGCTGATCATGGTTTTAATATCAAAGGTCGAAGCAGACACGATTTCAATTTGGGTCATCGGGAACTGTTCGCCTAATACCGCTAATCGGCTCAATAGTTGCGGCTCTATCAGGCTTTCATCCATGGCGATGATCAAGTCGTGCTCTTCGTCGGCATCCAGCGCCATCACTTTTTGATCTAACCGAAGCTGTTGTAACAATACCGATTGCGCCATGGGCAACAAGGCGTTACCCGCTGCCGTCAGTACCGGCCAATTACCTGAGCGATCAAACAAGGTTTGGTTTAGGGCAATTTCCAGATTGGACACCGATTGGCTCACCCCCGACTGCGCTCGTTTCAGTTTGCGGGCCGCAGCCGAAAACGAACCGCATTCACACACGGTCACGAAGACTTTCAGTTGTTCAAAGCTGTACATGATTTATCCTCTCGCCTGCCCATTACCGTCATTATCACCGTAAAAGGTATCACACTTCGTGATGGCTGCTAACTTTTCCTCGTTACTGAAATCCGTATCCTATCCCCTTTGCGTAACACCTAATTATAAGAGTCACAGTCATGTCAGTGTTTGAACGTATTTTCCACGCGGTTTTATTTGAAGCCTTAGCCATTGCCTTTTCCGTTTTAGGGTTGATGTTATTCACCGATCACCCCGTCAGCAGCCTATCAGGAACAATGATAGCTGTGGCAACGGTCGCCATGCTTTGGAACATGGTATTCAACGCCATTTTCGACCGCTTCTTTCCGGGACAACGTGAAACACGTGGTATCGCTGTGCGCGTACTGCAAGTGACTGCCTTTGAAGGCGGCTTGTTATTGATCACTGTGCCTTTGATGGCCTGGTTGCTGTCTGTCAGCCTGCTGGATGCCTTCATGATGGATATCGGTGTCACGTTATTTATCGCGGTTTACGCCTTCGTCTACAACTTTTGTTATGACCACATTCGTGCCGCCATTATTCGCAAACGCCACGCTCATGGCTTGCAAGCCCATTCGTGATTGTCGGCCATCGTGATGACGGTCATGACGGAATTTCACCTTTTTTCGGAAGCATTTTGATGAACCTTGAACAGAGCCTTGCCCAAATCAAACGTGGCGTTGACAGCATTACGCCGGAAGCCGCGTTAATAGAAAAACTGGCGCTTAACCGACCATTACGCGTGAAGTTAGGCGCCGATCCTACCGCACCGGATATTCATTTAGGCCACACGGTGATCTTGAACAAACTCCGTCAGTTTCAAGATCTCGGCCATCGCGTGATGTTCTTGATTGGCGATTTTACCGGTAAGATCGGCGATCCGTCAGGTAAGAACACCACGCGCCCACCGCTGACCACGGAACAAGTGGAAGCTAACGCCCGCACCTACCAAGAGCAGGTGTTTAAGATTTTAGACCCGGCGAAAACAGAGATCGTCTTCAACTCCCATTGGCTATCGAAAATGGGTGCAGAAGGCATGCTGAAACTGGCCGCCAGCCAAACCGTTGCCCGTATGCTGGAACGTGAAGACTTTAAACAGCGTTTCGCCACCGGCCGTGCGATTGGTATTCACGAGTTCATGTACCCGCTACTACAGGGTTACGATTCGGTCGAGCTAGAAGCGGATATTGAGCTGGGCGGTACTGACCAAACCTTTAACCTGCTGATGGGGCGTGAGCTGCAAAAGCAACACGGCCAAACCCCACAGGTGGTGATCACCATGCCATTGCTTGTCGGCTTGGATGGCGTGAAGAAGATGTCTAAATCGGCGCACAACTACATCGGCGTGACGGAGCCTGCTAACGAGATGTACGGCAAGCTATTGTCGATCTCTGATGATTTGATGTGGAACTACTTTGAGCTACTGTCGTTCCGTCCTATGGCTGAAATTGCGCAATTCAAAGCCGAAATGGCCGCAGGCCGCAACCCGAAAGAAGTGAAGGTGTTGCTGGCGAAAGAAATTGTGGCCCGTTTCCACGATGACGCTGCCGCTGATGCAGCAGAAGCGCATTTCGATAATCGCTTCAAGCATCAAGCACTACCGGATGATCTCGACGAGCAAGTGCTGGCGCACGGCGTGGCAATCGCCAATATGCTGAAAGATGCCGGATTGGTGACGTCGACGTCTGAAGCACTGCGCATGATCAAACAAGGGGCGGTGAAGTGTGACGGGGAGAAAGTGACTGACAGTCAGCACATTCCTGCGATGGGTACTGCCATTTACCAAGTCGGTAAACGCCGTATTGCGAAAATCACCTTAGCGTAATCCTCTTTGCATCATCACTTTACGCCATGAACCTATCACGCGCGCTGTCAGACTGCCTGACAGCGCGCTGTTTTGTTTCGAGGTGCGGGAACCTAGAAACTCAGTTCTCGATACTCGCAATTCTCAACTCGAAACCCGGTACTCGGCTCTCGCCACCCGGCACTCGAAACAGTCCTTTACCGCTCTCCTCGGCCAAATCGGTACACCAACTGGCCAGAAAACAAATCATCATGAGTATCCCGCGCGGTGCTGTAGTAATGCACCCAATCCATCGTGAACGCCCAGTTCGTATTAAACTGGTAGTGCATCCCCAGCCCCGCATTTAATTGGAAGGTGGTGGTGTCACGGTCTAAATCCAACAAGGTTTCCCCGATCCCGCCCGTGATATACGGCCGTAACGGCTGCTCAGCCAACCAGTAATATTGGGCATCAACGCTGTAGTTTTCATACGTGACCCGCTCACCGGTTTCTTTGCTGTCGCTGTCGATACGGGAATAACTCAGTCGCGCGGAAAAAGACGGCGTAAAGTACAGCCCTAAACTGGCGGTCGGCGCCCAGCGGTTTTCAATACCCCATGCCTTGTCGAGATTCAGGTAACGGGTCCCTAACGACATTCCGACGATACCAAAATCCACCGGATCATCGGTCATACTCATCGGACGGGTATAGGTATAACGACGCTGCATAGCAGGCGTGGTGTCGCCTTCGCCAAACTGATAGCGCAATTGCAGGTTCACTTGGGTGTCCGTGTTACCGTTCGCCAGCGTCACCTCTTGCATCCCCAGATAGCCGGTACCGGCTTTGATTACGTCACGGCCAAACAAGTGGTTCACGCCGCGCCCAAGGCTGTCCACTGGGTCGAGTAAGAACAAGGCGGTGTCTCCCACCCAGTCGGAACCCCATACTTGCCCGCCACGCTGAATGATTTCACGCTCTTTATTGAACGCCCACTCCCCGTACACCCAACCCAACACGGGCGTGACGACCAAATCTTGCACCGCAGGCACTTCAGCAAACGCTTCCACCCCGTATTCCCAATAAAAGGTCGACATCAGAAACGAGTACACAAACGCATCCCACTGACGATAACCCGATTTTCGGGCGATTTGGTAATACACCCCGCCAAAATAGGGATGACCGATGTAGTTGATGTACCACACATCACGATCCCACACCGGGCCTTGGCGTACGTTGTCCCACCATTTTTCAAACAGGCGGTCATCACTGGTATCCCAGTTGGAGATGTCTTCCGGCAGTAAGGCAATGAAACCCGCCACCCCCACGCCGTACCAAAAAATGGATTTAGTTTGCGACCACAATCGCGCCTGATCCTCCCCGTTTTCAGCCGAAAACAATGCCACGTTATACGGCGAGTCATAGACGGTATCGGGGTATTCAGTCTCTTCCCAAGTCGAATTGGACCAATGTTCTGACAATGAGCCCGAAAGCGAAGATGGTGAAGAGAGGGGGGGAGCTAAAAATACGGAAGATGTGGATGAGGACGGCTGTGCCTCTTGCGCTATCACCCCGCATGCGGTGAACAGCATCAAACTCAATGACGTGGCACGAACGAATGTGCATCGCTGTGTCCGTGAAACTATCGTGTTCTTACGGTATTCGTTTGCCATTGCATCCCTTCTTCTTTTGCTCAACGTTCACAGCCTGTGAATCAGCGCCCCGTACCAGTAACTCACTGTATTACCTTGTGAGTATAGCTACTTTCTTCGCCTTACGTGCCGGGTGATGATACGAAAAATCGATGCAGGGGAAAAGCGATACGGGAAAGGGTGTCTCTCTGCGGTATGAACGGGGAAAAGAAAGCCTCTTATATAAAGAGGCTTTTGGTCTGGTTATGCTTGTGCAACGGTCACCGCATTGCGCCCCTTTCGTTTCGAGACATACAAGGCGGCATCCGCCGTTTTATAGGCTTGTGAGAATGGCGTATCACGCGCATACACCCCACCGACAGAGATCGTGACGGCCATGTCAGCAATGGGTTGATCGGCAATAGCGGCACGGATCATCTCACCTTTATCGGCTAACTTACCCGGCCCCATATTGTTGAACACCAAAATAAACTCATCGCCGCCCCAACGGATCGCAACATCATCCTGACGGATCAAGCCCAATATACGCTGGGTACACTGGGTGATAATGTCATCCCCTTTTTTGTGCCCATAGGTATCATTGATGGATTTGAAATGGTCAATATCAATAATCAACAGCGAAAAGTCACTTTGCTTTTTCAAACGCGGCTCATAGTAATCGCGGCGATAAAAGTTTGTCATTTTATCTTTTTGCAATGAACGGCTATTGCGCACAAAGAACTGCAAGCCAACGCAATACAAAAACGCTATCAACAAGGCGGGGAACCAGGTTTTTTTCACAATATCGACATACGCAACACCCACCTCAATGGTGCCCATATCGGAACACGGCAACTGCAACTTGCGGGTATAAAGGTTATCTGCCGCACCGTGATTGATCACCGTATATTGATCATGATTGTATTGTTCAATGATGGTATTGATGAAGGTGTCTTTAATGTCGACCACCACCAGCGCATCCAACTTTTTCTGATTGTGGATCGGGTAGAAAATAGAGCGAATACGCGCACCGGTACCTTCTTCATCGTACGGCTCACTCATGTGGATATTACAGCCGTAAAACTGGCGGTAAGTCTCATTAAGCCCTTCTCGCTGTACGATGCGCTGCATCACGTCTTCTTTTCGGTAACGCTTAAAGGCGGCTTGATAGGCCGGACGCAGTGGGTCAAAGTAGCCATAGGCACTCTGATTATCAAACACCGCAATGGTCCAGATATTATCCGCGGCGCTGGTTTCCAATTGCGCCCGCAGTTTAATGATCCCGTTCGACAGGCACTTCACATCGGTGCCATTCTTTGACTTGATCAACAAGCCCACATCATTGTGGCTATATTCACCAGTTTCCAATACCACACTGTCGGCATTATCGTAATACGAACCAAAGCGACGTACCGAGGAATAAAGGGTATTGAATTGGCTTTCTACCGTCGCCAGCAGGCGCTGCGTATGCAGGATGTTATAGCTCCAATAGCACACGGACAGGAGAATAAAGGTCAGCACCCCTGCCTGCAGAAACAGTGAAATATGCGTCAGTTTAATATTTCGGGTAAAAGGGAACGTCATGCGTGTATGAACACCAACAAAGGACAAAAATAATGGTATGACCAGTTTTGTCAGTCTGGGAGGCTTAGTGTAAGGATTTCTCTGCGACGAGCAACAAGAAGATGCCTTTAAGCGATAAACAATCATCACGATGCGCATCAACAGATCGCACAAAGCACATCGTTACTGTGATATTGCAATGGGGATAATTTACATTGTAAATGGTGGCGATTCCCCAAAACAAGGGATCACACGGTGCACATTAACGAAAAGCGCTGTGCGTGACCCATAAAGTAAAAGCAATGGACAGCCATTGCTTTTACTTAATAATCAAAACCTTAAATTTTGCTGGCCACTTATAGCGCAGCAAACTCTTTCAGTAAGGCTTTTTGTTGATCGCTCAGGTTACGCGGGGTTTCAATGTTCACCTGAATCAATAAGTCACCGGCTTGACCATTGCGGTCCGTCACGCCCTGACCTTTCATGCGGAACTTACCGCCAGTCTGGGTTTCTGCAGGCACTTTCAAGTTCACACGTTTCCCGTCGATGGTTACCACTTCCACCTGACCGCCTAACGCAGCGGTCACGAAATCGGTTTTCACCGCGCACAGCAAGTTATTCCCTTCACGGGTAAAACGCAGATGCGGACGGATGTTCACTTGAATCAGCACATCACCGGGTTGGCCGCCTTGCACACCCGGTTCGCCTTTACCCGCCAAGCGGATTTTGCCGCCATTTTCGATACCGGCAGGCACTTTGATGTTCAGCTTCTTGGTGGTTTGTACGCTCCCTTCATAAATCGGCAATTCGACCACTTTTGAGCAGCCTTGCACGATCTCTTCCAGATCAACATCCATATTGAAGAGCACATCTTGACCACGGCGTGGACGCTGACCAAAGCCATTAAATTGCGAACCACCGCGCGCACGGCCAAACATATCGCCGAAGGCACCGCCAAAAATGTCGTCAAAGTCGTTGTATCCACCGTACTGCTGACGACCACCGCCCATATCAGGGCGTTCAAAGGCGCGGTGACCAAACTGATCGTAAGCCGCTTTCTTTTCTTTATCGTTAAGAATTTCGTACGCCGCTTTCACTTCTTTAAATTGATCGGCGGCGGACGGGTTATCCGGATTTTTATCCGGATGGTACTTCATCGCTAGGCGCTTATACGCTTTCTTGATCTCTTTTTCAGACGCGTTTTTAGCGAGACCTAGAATTTCATAATAATCGCGTTGTGACATAACAAACACCTCTGAAAAAAAGGGCGCAAGAGTAATACTCTGACGCCCTATGTTTCATGAAATCACAGCCTGTGACGGGCTTTTCAACCGCGGACACACTGCCCCTTCATGACCTTATCTTTGGCATCACTCCCATGGCAGGATAAGGGATGCACTATCACCGTTGTTCAGGCGGTGTAATTGTGACCTGTTTTTCGGCATTCGTCATCACTTTATACGGCGTTGAGGCCATCACGAGGTGATCAACGCTGAAAGCACACCTTTACACACGCCATGGGACACGATGCGTATCGCCTTCGCGGTGGGATCAGGCGTGGGTGCCAATCGTAATTTTACGGGGTTGCATCGCTTCTGGCTCTTCACGTTCTAATTCAATGTGGAGCAGGCCATTTTCAAGGCTCGCGCTCAACACTTTAACGTGATCGGCCAATTGGAATTTGCGTTCAAAGTTACGCTCAGCAATGCCTTGGTAAATAAAGTTTTTCTCTGCTTCCGCTTGACGGACACCGCTGATCACCAGCATGTTTTCTTTTTGCGTGATCTCAAGCTGCGACTCAGCAAAACCGGCCACGGCCATGGTAATGCAGTAATGATGCTCGTCTTTTTGCTCGATGTTGTACGGTGGGTAGCCGCCAGATTGGGGTTTCTTCGCACTCGCTTCCACCATGTCAAACAAACGGTCAAAACCAATGGCGTTGCGGTATAGGGGGGCAAAATCGTTGTTACGCATAAATCTATCCTCAATAAGAAGCAATAGCTCAGTCATGACAGCAAAACAGTTTACGACACCGTAAATTTGCGATTGCATTACGATACTGTCTTAGCAATACATCACTAAGTGATGAAACGACATTCCACAGGCATTCAGCGCGGGGACATGCGATTCATGAGTGATTTCTATCCATGCCAAACCCTGATAAGGCGAAAGGCAATGGGTTAGCGAACTCCATTAGGCAGTTCGTGTAAATAATATATGCTTCCGAAATAAAACGGTCAATACGTTATAATAAAAAAATCAATAAAACTCACAATGTCATTATTAATCATATAATTACACGAACACATCATTAACGTAAACGCGCGCGCAAACGTCGTTTGAGTCGGCTTTTTTTCCACCAACTCCCGGTACTGTTCGCCAACAAATAACGGATATAAACCTCACAGAGATCCATCACCCCGAAGGTATCCAGCCGGAAGGTGCTCGGCATCGCCGTGAGCGACTCAATGCTCGTTGACACCCCCGCATCACGATCCGCATCAAAGCCAACCGCGCATTGCAGGATGGCCAACATACTTTTTTCACTCGACGTCAGCCCCTGCTCGGTAACTTGGCTCAAGACGTGTGGGTCGATACGCTGGCCCAAACGCAATTGCACATAGCAATACCACACCAATCCGTTGTTATAACTGCTATCTTTCGGGCGGGATAAAAACTGCGGCATCACTTTCTCTAACAGCGCGTAATCTTTGGTGTTTGAACACACATACGCACAATGGTAAAGCGCACACCCCGGCACTGCCGGGTTGTCGACTACGCCCATTTTTTCGTAATGTGCTTTGGCTTCATAATAATGTTCCGCCTGTAACAGCACTAAGCCTTTCTGGCTCGCCAGAGCCATATCGGGGTAAATACGTGCATCAAACCGCTCCCAAAAACCCGCGGCGGGCAATGATCTCTTCTGACTGAGCGCCTCTAAATACGCATAACAAAATGCACGCCAGATAGCCGGTTCAACGTTTCTATCCAACAGTGCCAATAAACTCGGCAAGCCATGTTGTTTTTCGCACCACTGTGCATACACATCAGCCGCCGCGGACGTGAACGGGGTATCGTGCTGCGACATCGCGTGATCCAACACCTGCCACAGCGCCGAAAACAGTGACGGCTGTTGCTGTTTCTCCGCCCAAGCCAACGGATAATTATACAGCCACGCGGCGTCTTCCCCTGCCGCGACAATGTGTTGATACATATCAATGGCGGCTTGCTGGTGCCCCTGCGCGGCATAGATCTCGTACCGCCGTGCGTCGATCCACGGCTTGGCAAAATGCGCATCCATGGCATTGGCCACATGCCGGGCCGTCACGTATTGTTTTTCTTCAAGCAGGCGATCCAAATAGGAGAACGCGATATTTTTGTACTGTGGACCAATCGCATAGGCACGTTCAAATAACCCCAATATGCGCCTTTGCTGCTGTGCATCACCGTATTGTTCATACACACAGCCCACTTCATACAAGGCCTCCAGATCATTGCCGGCAATCACCTCCAGTGCCTCTGCGCACGTGAGCGCTTCCGCGGTATGCTCACCGCGCACGGCACACTGCATCCGCAGTAACCAACCGGCTTCATAGCGTGGATGTCGGGTAACCATGCCCGTTAATATCACCAATGCTTGCGTATAGTCGCCGCGTTCAAACAACAACATCGGTTCTTTGATCGCCAACGACAGCGGTGCACGACCGTCCCATTTGTCGCCATTGATCAGGGCGTACACCTCGTCATCACGGCCCATCGCCATGTAGGCTTCCACCAAATCACGGTTTGCCTCAAGGTGGGTCGGTGCCAACACCACAGCCCGCTGTAAATGATCAATACGTTCCGCCAACGCCTTGCTGAGCTGCGCGGCGATCAGCCAGGTGTCGACATGGTTAGGATGGGCCTGTTGTCGCGTCGCTAACAACGTGCGCCATGTTTGGCCGTCATCCAATTGCTCGCTGAGCGTGTACAGCTTGTTCCACGCCCATGGGTAGTAAAAGCGGTGGCTTATCGCGTCCACAAAGGTCGCTAGGCTCTTGGCCTGTTGGTGATCGTTGAGGTAACTGTCGGCAAGGTGGCCTAACAACACGCCGTCGTCATCATTAAATTGTCGGCAACGTTCAAGCACCACCAGCCCTTTTTTCGGCTCAGCAATGCGCTCTAAGTGCTGGTTGTATTCCATGGCTAAAAAAGGCCAGCCCGGAGCCAGTGTGATGGCATACTCAAACACCGGCGTGGCATCTTCATAACGCCCTAGACACGACAACATACGGGCTTTTTCACCGAAGATACGCGCGGTTAACGGCGAGCGCTTCGCCGCATGATCTAAATCATCAATCGCGTGTTCTATGTCGCCGATCTGCTCCCGCTGATAGGCACTGACCACCCATACACACCAGTTTTGCCCGTGGCGGCTGATCATTGCATCACAGAACGCCCGCAGTTCATCCGTATCCAGCCAGTGACCGGCCACCTGCCAGAAATGCCATACGCCATCATCGGCATTGGGAATGCGTTTTAGCACCTCGGCAAACTCGCGGATCACCGTCACTTTCTCGTCCGGCGCGGTATGCGTGCGCATCAATGCTTCAAAGGCCGCGTCACTGTTCGGCGAAAAAGCAATCGCGGCTTTGGCATGGGCTTTGGCTTGCGTCCACTGGCCCCGCTTCAGGCAAATCTCCGCCTGTAACAGCACGTTGTCTGCGTTACGGCTGTCTTTGTCTAATAAGGTTTGACTGATGCGTTCTGCGCTATCGATGTCATCGGCGGCAAGCCTAAAATACGCCAACCGACGCGCGCTGTGGTATTCCAACGGATACCGTTCGGTAATCGTTTCCAACGTTTGGATCTGGGTTTTGTCATCGCGGGAGTGCTGAGCCAGCAAGTTCAATGTTCGTAAACTCTCGCCTTTATTTGCCCGCTGCGTGGCCAAATAGGCGTGAACCTTGTCTGTCAGACCCGCACGGTGATAGCTTTCCAACAAGCAATCCACTGTGTGGTCATTACCGGGCTGTAATGCTAACAAGGCTTCGTAACGTTCAATGGCGACCGTATTGTCGCCTTGCGCAAAGGCTTGTTTGGCCGATATTGCCAGCCGGTCAGCCGCAGACAACGGCGCGGCATACTGGTCATAAGCGGTCTCAAATTGTGCCCACTGACCAAATCGTCCCAACTCCCCCAAGTAATAAGCAATCAATGCGGCGTCACTGGGCTGTATTTCACACGCCCGTGCCAATACTGCCAGCCCGACATGCTCTTCGTTATTCAGGCAATAGGCGCGATACAAGGAATACGCCATGCTGGCGGACACCAGAATAGAGGCCTCAAAGAGTTCCTGTAAGGTGGCCAACGCTTCATCAACCCGCCCTTGATCCAAATACGTGACGTAATAGCTGCGCAGATAAGCCTCTTGCGAGGGCTCCAAACATAATGCCCAACGGTACAAACGCGAGGCGGTGTCTTTATCCCCATCGCGCCACGCATCATGGCCTTTGAGCCAGAAATACTCGGCACTCGTCCATATCCGTGCCCGCTTGGCGAGGGCGTCAATGGCGTCACCGCTTTCATTGCCCGCACTGCCGTCATCATCACCGCTCAGCGTCTCTGCAGCAGCACGATCTTCCAGCAGCAGGGTAAACACCTCCACGTTTCTTACTCGCTTAAACTGATCCGATAGCCACTGATAAGCCTCTCGGTGGCCAAGACGCGTTCGCAAGCAATGATATTTCGATATGACTAAATAGGTGGTGTCGGGGTATTGCGCCAATAATTGATCCGTCACCCGCTCAATCTCGGCATCATCACGTTGCAGACCCGCCAGTTTGCGCTGTGCTAACAGGGTTAAGCGGTGTGTGGGATCTAATACGACTAACTGCTGCACAAGGGCGTGAGCACGGGAGACATCTTGTGCCTCTACGGCGGCATCCAGTTCATGGCGAAGGGGATACAAGGCTTGGGCGGGTAACGCTAATCCACCCAATAAATGCGGCTGCGTCACCGGAACAATCGCGCGGCAATGGGGGCCATTGACCGCTTCTAACTGGCACGTTGCTTCGGTGAGGATCTTGCTTTCCATGCTCACCGACGGATCCATCAGATACAAGTAACCGGCTTCGCGGTCGATACCTTTTACGACCTGCAAGTGTGATGACATCCCTTGGGTCGTCACCAAGGTAAACGGCACCCCACGTGCCAACAGGGTTTCGGCGGCCTCCTGGGTTAAGTCAAAATCGAGATAGCGCCAGCCGTTGTCGATCAACCATTCACGCTGCAAGGTATCTGATGTACCTTCAAAGCAGATCTGCTCCGCGATGGCATCTTCATCAGCCAGCTGCCCCCAAAAACGCACAACCGCGGCCAGCGAAGAAGGCGCACACGTCATGTGCTTTTGTGTGACATGGGGAACATTGAGTTTGAGCACCGGTGATAGGGTTTCAAGCCCGCTTAATCGCTGTCGCACGCTAGCTGAAAAACCATCCCGCAACGGACGTAATGCCGCCTGCGCGGCCGGTAAATGACGCATTTCGAGATAAAGTTGACTACGTAACCCGTCGGCATACGCATCGCCTTTGTCTTTCCCCATCACCTGTAAAGCGTCCACCTCACCCAAACACGCCAATGCGTCATCGTATTGCTGCAGCTGAAAGTGGGTGTTGGCCGCCTCTTGCCATAATGCAACACTCTGATAGCACGACAGATGGGGCAACAAGGCCGATAAAGCCGCTTGAGGCCCCTCTTGGGCTTGCAGTAACCGCACAATCATTTCCAGCGTGAAGGGACACTGTGTATCGAAAAAATGGGCTTGTGCGCGTGTCAGGGCTGCTTCCCAGCGCCCTTCCTCTTCCAATGCACGAATGCGAATTTTTTCCGCCCAGTCTTCGGTGGCGGGCTGTTGTCTGGCGGTATCAAGCAACGCATGGGCTTGGGCAAAATCACGCACGCGGCACAGAATGATCGCTTTGGCCACTTTCCAGTCTGCGGTGTGTGCCGCATGCCCACAGGTTGCCTCTAACGCGTGCTGTGCCATGTCGTAACAGGCAATGGCCCCTTTACGGGACAGCACATACATGAAATACCGCAGCTTGACGTGATGGTGCCTGTCGAGGTCGCCCTCTTCCGTTTGCGGCGCCTCGTTTCGGCTCTCTTCCCCCCGAGTTTCTCCTCCCACTTCCTCCCTTGGCGTCCCTGTTCGTGTAAACCAACGGCGATAACGTTTCAATTCTAAATACGTGGCAGCACGGTGACGCCCCAACCCGCGCAACAAACGGATTAACCGCGCGATGTGCGCATCATCTTGCCAATGGGCATGGGGGCCCCATGCGGCGACCGCACACTGATAGGCCGAAAGGTAGTGACCTTGCTCGATCAGGGCATCAATGTGTTCCATCGGACAAGGTTGTTGGGGGATGCGGTCAGCGTGAGAAGAGAGAGAATCGCGCGGTGCCTCGGCAGTCTTTGCCGGATTAAGCGTACTCACTGACGTCATGAAAAATCCTTTTACTCGACGGGGGTGACAGAACGGTAAGGGGCTCAGTATTGCACTCGGCGGATCCCTTGAATACAGGAAGAGAACGAAGTTGAGAGACAAAACAAACTCCCCTCATCGGTGATACATCAGGGAGACAAGCGGGTCGCGCGCACGGTCAATACCGGCGCGCAGTACATAGTTAGCAGACGCGCACTAGCACGTGAGCAACACGTTACAGCATGGGCGGTGCTAAGGGGCGGAATTGATCACACGTCGCGTCCAATTCAATCCCAAAGTGCGTCTTTAAGGCCGCGATGTAGGCGTCGCCGTCCGGCAATTCGATGATCTCGCTGTGTCCGTTTTCCACGCGCTTGAGGGTATTGTTCAGCAAGGTCACAATGCCGTTCTCGGTCGGCAGTGCACTGATGCGAGACGTCACAAACACCGAACTGGGTGCATTGGCACTGTAAAAGTTGCCATAGGTAATATCGCCACGGCACACCGCTTCCAAATCAAAACTGTATAAGTTCGACCATGTGTACTCATCGGCGGACTCATCGGTAAATTCAGCCGCAACACGCAGTTGTAACATGTAGCCGTACTCAGGCGTCTGAATAAAACGGAAACACTGTGTGTCCGTCATCAAGGGTTGGTCTAGCACCAATGGCAACGGCGCGCGCGGGGTCGCGGAGCCGAAACCTGCATCCACAATCCATGGTTGGTTATCAATCTCCACCAGCGTGATCAAGTGCCCACGTCCCGATGCCGTTCCCGTCAGGTGTACGCGGCCAATCAGCGCACGAGCGGTAAAGCCAACCGTTTTCAGCACCTGTTGCAACAGCCCATTCAATTCAAAGCAGTAGCCGCCGCGCGCGCGATACACCAGTTTCTGCACTATCGCGTCCGGTTCAACCGACACCTCACGATTCAACACGACATCAAAATTCTCAAAGGGCATACAGCGATGCTGCGCCTTATGCAATGCCGTTAAACCGACTAAGGTCAATGCTGGCGGGGTGTGCAACCCGGTTTTCTTTAAATACGCGTGAAGATCATTACTTTGCATTATTTACCTATTCCAATTTCAATTATTGATGGCTTTATTCTTAYCCATTTAAGGTATTTATTATGATGTCTTCTTCATTGATTGCCTGTCAGGCTCCACATATTAACGTGCCAGAAAGCAGGCAAAACGTAAATAGACACCGTTTCTTTTTAATCACGAGGCGCATCCAAGCACATGCCACTCTCTGTAAGACAAACACGCGGGATAGAAAACGGCAATAATAAAAAAGCCCATGAGAAGACTCATGGGCTTTTAGGTATTTATGTTGATACGCTTAGAACACGGTAAAATAATGCTCGGTCACGTTCACGCTGCAGATTACGCGTTTGTTTAATCTTGCGCTTCCGTTGTCGCGTCTGGCGTAGCTTGCTGTGTCGCGTCTTCTGCCTGCTCAGGCACCTGAAGTTGCTCCACCCACTCAGTGGTGATCTCTTCAATGTCCATGGCCGGTGAAATGATTTCTACACGGCGGTTTTGCGCACGGCCTTCTTCCGTTGCGTTGCTCGCAATCGGATCACTTTCACCACGGCCTTCAACCACAATGCGGTTCATGTCGAGGTTCAGTGTTTTACTCAAGGACTCTGCCACAACCTGTGCACGCTTCTCTGACAACGTTTGGTTATACGCTTTCGCACCACGGCTGTCGGCGTGACCCACAACCACGACAACGGCCATGTTGTTCTCTTGCAGACGCTGGGCGATAGGCGCAAGGCTTGCACGCTCTTCTTTGGTCAATGCGGTACCGTCAAATGCAAAAGGCACCAACACTTTCACTTCATCCAGAGTGATAATTTTCACCGTTTCCACTTCAACCATCACTGGCTCTGGCACCACAATCGGCTCTGGCTCAGGAACCGGCTCAGGCTCAATGATCACGATAGGCTCTGGGGCGCCCCAGTGGTATGCGAAAGACAGGCCTGTGAAGTGAATGGTCGCGCCACCCACGTTATCGTAATACTGGTATTCCAAACGGGTTGACCAGTTATTATTGATAAAGTATTCCACACCGGCGCCTAAGGTTGCCGATAAGCCACTGTCATCCCCTTGTAATGGGCCTTTGGCACTCCAGTCGTAAATGTAACTACCGGCCTTCAGGAACAAGTCCACGTCTTCTGCGGCCGCGTAAGAGAACTTACCGACCACATCAAACCCTTGTGCTTGATAACTGCCCGGGAAACCTTTCACATCGGTTTCACCCAAATAGGTATAGCCCGCTTCCAATGCCAACCATGGCGTGGATTGGTAACCCATAAAGAAGCCGCCCGCCGGGTTGCTGCCCTCTGGCTCTAAGCTGCCGCCAAGATCGCTCACATGGCTGATCCCAAGACGGGCACCAGCATACCATGGGTTATCTGTTGTCGCGTGTGCCACACCAGAAACAAGAAGAGCAATGGATACTGCTAACATCTTTACTTTCATTTGATACTCTTTCTTTATAATAAATATCCATATCGCCATATAACGACAGAGATGAATGACTGAATAATAGCGCTGACAAATAAAAGCAATAATATCCTACCCATCATGTATCTGGGACAGCATTTATTTACTCGGAGAAACGGATTAGCATTATTCGTTGTTAATAGAGTATTCCATTTACCTATATTTTTATTTATACAGCCATTGATGCGTCTGATGACATTAACAAAGCTCGATTAAGATAACAGTTTGATGAATTATTTCAAACGATCACGACATGGTAGAATTTGAAGTATGTCGAATATAACAAGACAAAACCAATGCTTTATTGAACTGTTTCTTATTTATCGCTGACGATTCTCGCCGATGTTACATAATGAAAGACGTTCATCTCTCATCGAAAACAGCCCCACTCTCTTTTCGTTCCCCCTACTACACTATCCGCATGCATAGAAAGTATATTTTTTAATTTCTGTGCTAGGCCCCACTTTTTCACACATTCCCCATAGGCATTAACCATTTATTCACATATAGTCGCTGTAAGGAAAGCGGTGACCACCATCAACCGACATGCTCAATCAAAGGAGACAACAAATGGACGTCGTTGTAGAACTGGACAATGGACTTTTCGGTATCGCGGAAGATCTCGACGAATTACCGATGGAAGGCGAAATGATTGATTGCTGGGTGGATGACGGACTCAATGTGGTCTACCAGACTCAAAAAGTGCTGCGTGTATTATCCTGAAAGAACACTCGGGAGGCCTCCTTTTCCACGGCCTCTCTTTACTCCCGATCCCTTTTTCCACTCTTCCTCTTTATAACGTCATTCTTCACATTGCTCTGCCGCCAGCCTTTCGCTTCATTCGATCGAATAGATCACATAACAGGCTGATGCTGTCGACCCATTGTGACAGGGTTCCAATCTTTGTTCGTCACCTGTAAAGTACTCCCATTCCAACCCGCCCGAGAGCTGTCCCTCAAACGGTGGTATATAGGCTATAAATCGTCGTAGAAAAGAGCAAAAAACATGAATAATGAACTGGATATTATCGACAACCTAGAAGAGCTGGCGCGTTTCTTAGATTCCATCGAAAAAGGCGGTCTAGGTTTACAAGATATCGAAGGGATTGGTATGGCAACCAACAATGCTGACGGCCGTCATTTTGTTGCTGCGTTCAACAACAAGCACGAAGTACTGCTGGCACGCTGGGTAACCAAAGACGTGTTTGAGCAAGGGAAAGATTTGGTACGTGGCGTTGCACAACGCAAAATGCACTGATCACTGATCACTGATCACTGAACTCTGATCACCGAGCAGCGAACACCGCGTTGCTGTTCAGCTAAAAAATAAAGCCCTCTGTCGAGGGCTTTATTGTTAATAGATTGAAATACTGAAAGTAAAAGAGACCGTTACTTCGCTGTCACAGGGATCCCCGCAGCACGACCACTGGCGGCACGCGGCAGTTCAAACACCACTGGCGTCCAGGCGGGTACATGCATATTGCCCTCAACAAAGCGCGCATCGGCAGCCAGCGAACTGGTGTGCTGCGCGCTACGCTGTAATGGCGTCGCCCATGGGATAAGCTGTTCCGTATTCGTGGCATTAATCACGATCACCAATCCATCCACTGTCGGATCAATATCCGTCCCGCTGGTGTTACCGTTATCAATCGACATCACAATCAAACCAGGGGTCTGATCTTTACCGGTATTATGGAAATCCACACGCTTGATGACGGCTTCCCCTTTACCCAAGGTAATTAACGGGTAGGTCTGACGTAAACGCGCTAACTCTTGGTAATACGTCACCATGGTTGCCATGTCCGCCTGCGTAGGGATCGCTTTATCGCTCGTATTGGCAATCACGTTTTCAATCAACGCATAGTTTGATCCGTCTTTATCCTGACGTGGTAGGCCTTTATCCCAGTTGTTATCCTGCAAGGTAAAGTCGACCATGTTGTAGCGATCACCCGAATCGTACGAGTCACGCTGCATCGATTTCGAGCGTAGCAACTCTGACCCCATGTGGGTAAACGGCATGCCTTGACCCAACATCGCTGTCGCTAGCGATACCGCTTGCATGCGAACACGGGTTTCCATCGACACGTCATAGCCAATCTTGTATTGGTTGTTATCCCACAAGGTTTGGTTATCGTGCTTAGACACGTAGTTCTGAATTTCGCTCGGATCTTCCGCGTACCCGGCCGCTTGCCCGCTGTAGTTCATCTCCTCCCCTTTGATCGCTTTGCCTGTGGCATCGATCAAGGTAAAGGCTTTCAGGTTACCGGCCATGCCCAAACGGGTCAGATCCGCCAAGTGCAACGCATTGTCGAGTGTAACCGTACTGATTTCATTAGGCATGACATACGCGCCATTACCGAAACCTTGGGTTTCACGCAACGTATTGCCACCATCAAACGGGCTACCGCCACGGACCGCATCACGCAAGCGATCCGAGAAACTGCCGATCCCGGTTCCGCCTAGATGTGGTTGGGTCGCCTGTACAAATAAGGCATCATTTTGTACTTCGCCGAAATTCCAGCCTTCACCGTAGAAATAGGTTTGCGGATCCACTTTCTGTACGGCTTGCAACGAGCGCTGCATTTGTGACAACGGGTGATGCCCCATCAAGTCAAAACGGTACGCATCAATTTTATAATCACGCGACCACACCACTAGCGAGTCTGAAATCAGTTTTTCAAACATGGCGCGCTCTGGGGCGGTGTTTGAACAACAGGTGGAGTTTTCCACGTTACCCGTCATCGGGTTCAAACGCTGATAGTACCAAGGCACCAGTTTATCCAATACCGAGGTACGCGCCTCTGGGCCGGCGGCATTGGTGTGGTTGTACACCACATCCATCACCACGTTCATGCCGATGTCTTGTTTCACTGCCATGACGGCTTCACGCAGCTCTTTGATCCGCTGCGGGCCTTCGGCATTACGTGCATAAGACCCTTCAGGTACCGTGTAATGGAACGGATCGTAGCCCCAGTTAAAGCTGTCACTGCTCGAAACAAAACGGTTTAACGCCTGTACCGCCGGATTGTCCTTTGTGTCACCTTCTGCCACGCGATCAAAGACTTCAGAGATCAGTAACCCTGACTCACAGTATTGACCAAACGGCGATGAGGCGACAGCACCGTTCACCTGACACAACTTACTGAACGGTTCATCGATGTTCGCCACTTCGTCCGGATTTTCATTGATCGAGGCAATATCGAAAATCGGCAGTAAATGCAGGTGCGTCACGCCGTTATCACTCAGTGACTTCAAATGCTGCACCGGCACGGAATCACGCTGAGTAAAGGCCGAGAACTTACCTCGGTCAGCCACTGGCGTGGAGGCATCCAGCGCAGAGAAATCACGCACATGGGCTTCATAAATCACAAATTCCGCCGGATTAGTTTGTGCCACAGGGCGTTTCAAATCATCCCAGCCGTCCGGTTTCAATGCCGGATCATTTAGATCAATCACCTGACTGAACGTGGAGTTCATCGACAAACTCAATGAGTACGGGTCGGTCACTTGGTAATGTTCCACCTTACCTGACACGGGATGGAACACATCCACCAAGTAACGGTAGTAGGTACCACTAGGGGCTTTGTCAGTCAGCAATGACCAGACGCCAGAGGCCTCGTCATACGCCATTTGCAGGCGGCCCAACTCGTTCTTGTCATTATCAAACAGCACCGCGACCACGTTTTGTGCAGAGGGTGCCCACACCGCGAACTGGGTGCCCTTGTCTTCAATCGTCGCCCCAAGCGCGATATCTTTGGCAGCCCCAGCAAACAACTGATCAAACGCCGCGGCGGGTTGCACTTGGGTGCCATTAATCACCGTACCTGCGGCATCCACCGCCAACACGGCCATTTGCGCCTTTACGATGGTGCGCATATCGATGTCGCCATCAATCGCATACGCGGTTTTGCCCGCTAAGTGCGGCTGGGCGATTTTGATGTTGGCTGGCAATGCGATCGGTGTCAGTACCGCATACTCCGCATCATAGTGACCTTGCGCATTCGGCTGTAGTTTCCCGTCCAATGAGACGTATAAACGCACTTCTTCGGCCTGTTCAACCCCATCCCATAACAACAGGTGGCTGCTTACGAGGTGTGCTTCGGCATTGGCAATACCAAACAATTGCACATACGCATCACCGCGTTCGTCGTAGGCTTTTGTGCTGCCCGCTAAATACGACGCGGTGCGATCCGTGATCTCACCAAAGACGAGTTTGGCATCTGCCCCTGATAAGTTGTTCAGCTTGTCATCTCGCAGGATGAAATTCAGGCAGTCGGTATCACCGTCTTTGAGTGGCAAACGCCAATACGGCCCGTGTGCATCCACACCCGCCGGCTTGATACTGACATTATCCCACGGCCCATTTTCTACACCTGCTCGATCACAGGTCTCGTTGTTCCACACATGCAAGCTGTATTGCGCATAATCTGGCGCAGCACCAATACGTTGCTGGAAGCGATTGGTTGCCGTGCCATTTTTAGCCACCATGTAAATCACGGCTTCATTGTCTGCCGCTTTCGCTGGCTCTGGCACTGCGCCACTTTCTGGCAACGCGGCTTGTGGGCCATCCGTAGCCGGTAGCGTAATATCAATGGCGGGTGGATTAGTGGTATCAAAATAGCCATCAGGCGTATGCGTATCGTTACTGTTACAACCCATAATCACAAAAGCAGAACACACTGGTAGCACCGCTTTGGCCACCGCAGAGAGAGTAAAATTCACCGATATATCCCTTTATACGTTTCAATTTATTAGTAGGTTTAGGTGGGGAAGTGGGTGCACCCAACCTCTGTCGGGTTTGGATGTCGTGTCTTATTTATGGCAGGCACCATACTGAAAAAAAGACGCTGCATTCTGTGAAGCAAGTCGCCAATATCGGTCTTTATGAGAGGCAGGATCACGGTGTTTGATGCGATGTCACGCTTTGTACACACCGCCGTTGCCGAGGCTTTATTCACAAAAAGCCACGGTGATCACAAACCAGCCAGAATGATATTCATCACAGTGCAGTACTGGTTTGACGGAAGTCTTTCGGGGTTTGTCCCAAGGCTAAGCGGAATTTTTTCGTAAAATACGCCGGACAGTTAAAGCCAACTTCATAGGCAATATCCGTGATGGGTTTGCGGGTTTCATACAATAAGGTCATCGCTTGTTGTAAGCGGTACTGCAACACATACTGGTTAGGGGAGCATTTCAGCGTCTGGCGAAACAGCCGGTAACACTCACTTTCGCTGATATTTGCCGCTTGGCTGATCGCGGCTATCGACAGGGGCTCGGCATAATGCAGGTGAATGAACTGCAACACCGTATGTACACGCCGTTCGCACACCGACGACACACGCCGCTTGGCCAGCACCGCAGGATCCTGCGTGCAGAAGGTTTGCCAAAAGGCCAATAGATGCTGGGTAACCGCCAACTCATACCCCAGTGCATCCTCGGCCTCACCACCGATACCGGCTTGCTGGCACACGGCAAACATCGCCTGCAGTGCCGTGATCGCCTGCAGTTGCCAGGCCGTTTGCGGCGAAAAAACATAACACTGCAACGCCGTATTCTTGATCACGGGCGCGACATATTGGGTGTAAATCCGACTAAAGACCGCACCGCCAATCAAACGCGGGTCAAACACCACATTCAAAATACGGCAATCCGTATCACCCACACTGGTCAACTTATGCAGTGCACCCGCATTGATGAAAATTACCTGCCCAGGATGCAAAATGTCGGCGCCGCCCAAGCACTCCACTTTCGTCACGCCTTCCACTACCCAGACAATTTCTATCTTATCGTGCCAGTGCCATGGCACTTCACCCGTGACGAATTCAGAAAAACGCTCATCATAAAACGCAAAGGGAAAATCATCGGATCCGTGCGGGGTGAGCTCTCTGCCATCGGGGGCGGTTTGAATATGGTAAACCTGCATGGTGTGCATTCCTTGTTTGCGCCGCGTGGCGGTATACAGCGTAGTTAGGCTGACCCGCTCAGCATCTTGGTAGGATCGTTATAGTTTTGGGCAGTATACGTCTATTTTTACCTATCAAGTGAACGTATTGTTCTGTCCACTTTCTTTTTACTTGCGATAAAACAACCCATGATCCTGCTTCTTGTTATCATTTATCTCGCCTTCATCAGCTTGGGATTGCCCGATGCGGTATTAGGTTCATCCTGGCCAGTGATGCGTCACGACTTAGGGGCCGATCTCGCCTTTGCCGGTGTCATTGCCTTCGTGACCAGTGCCGGTACGGTGATTTCCAGCTTACTCTCCACTCAACTCATCCACCGCTTTGGCCCGGGGAAAGTCGTTGCCATCAGTGTGTTGATGACCGCCCTCGCCTTGCTTGGGTTCACCGTCGCCAGCCATGCGTGGATCATTGTGCTATTGGCGATCCCGCTGGGGTTAGGCGCCGGATCTGTGGATGCCGCATTGAACAATTTCGTTGCACTGCATTACCAGTCCAAACACATGAACTACCTGCATTCGTTCTGGGGTGTCGGTGCCACGGCCGGCCCGCTGATCATGGCGATGTTCCTCAGCCAACAAGGCGGCTGGCGCGACGGGTATGCCACCTTGTCCTACATTCAATTTGCCTTGGTGGCGGGCCTGTTTCTATCTCTGCCACTGTGGCAGCGAGCAACGGGGTCGACACCACACGACGACGAGGCCACGGCATCGCCGGTCACTAACCGCCAAGTGTTATCCATTCGCGGCGTAAAACTGCAACTGCTGATGTTCTGCGCGTACTGTTCGCTGGAAGCCGGCACCGGTTTGTGGGCAGCAAGCTATCTAACCGTTGAAAAAGGCATGGCGCCGACAGATGCCGCGTTCTGGACAGCCATGTATTTCCTTGGGATCACCGGCGGCCGTTTCTTGTGTGGTTTTATTGCCGACCACATTCCTAGCGCCACCTTGATCCGCACCGGCTTACTGACTATTTTGGCCGGCGTCCTCGCGCTCTTGTTACCGCTCCCTGCGGCGTTTACCCCTGTCGGATTAATGTTAGTTGGCTTGGGCTGTGCGCCCATTTATCCCAATACGATCCACCTTACCCCGCAACGTTTTGGCAAAGCGGCATCACAAGCCATTATTGGGCTGTCCATGGCCTGTGCCTATGTGGGCACCACCCTGCTGCCACCGTTGATGGGCACCACCATGACGGCGCTCTCTTTTACTCTGTTCCCAGTGATTTTACTGGCGCTTTGCCTCATCATGCTGGTAACCACAGAACGCCTGAATCGCCGACACAACACCCCGGAAGCGGCTCCTGAAACGGCCACCGCAGCTGAACCTGTTACCGAAAAGGCATAACGCGTCCTTTCCGGCCTGACAATCCTTTTATGCATCCTCCCGTGTATTGCACGGGGGTGATGCGGCTTTTCTCTTCCGTATTCTTCTTTCTCTTTTCACCGAGGTCTTTATGACACCAAACCACGCAGGTGACGTTGTACTCACCACCGCTCAGATCCAACAAGGCGTACAGACCGTCGCCCAGCAATTGAATACCGCTTTTCAAGGGGAAGAAGCCGTGGTGCTCACGGTGGTACCGGGCGGCATTCTGTTCACGGCCGATCTTGTGCGCGCCCTGACATTTCCTGTTTGTATGGATACCCTGTCCTGCCCCCATACGCCAGGTGACCGACATAACACATCAGACATTGTGTATCACCCGCACGTATCGATTACCGACAAACATGTCATTATTATTGATGATGCTATTGAATCTGGCGGGACCATGAAACGACTGGTGGAATACGTGATGACAGGGTTTAACGTGAAGTCATTATCGGTCGCGACCTTATTTGTCAAACCGGGACGGGTGGCGATTCCTGTACCCCAATATTTCGCCTATGAGATGATCAATGACGACCTACTGATGGGCTATGGCTTACCTTGGAAACACTATTCCCGCAACTTATCCTATATTGCAAAAGTAAATAGATAAGACGCACCGTCGTAAATAACACGTCACCTGATAACCCATTACTGATAGTGATGGGTTTAACAATAATATGGCCATAAATAAACACTGGAAATAAATGTCATTATTGATAATAAAGACACTATACAATACGCGCAGTAATACTCGACATATCCCCTCGCGACACGTTTCTTCTCCATTTTAATCAGCAATGCATTACGTCTAAAATTGAGAAGTAGACTCTAAAAAAACAGACAACCCGTTAAAAGTTACCGTTTAGTCAGATAAACTACCGGCTCACACCGCTAATATATGTAATGGAAACATAAGAATATGAGTTCTTTTTTATCCGTTTTACTGTCTTACCCCGTCGCTGTTTTTTTTATTCCATTTTGCGTGTTTGCATTACTGATGATCATTGATTTAATGCTCAATATCTCAGACACCAACAGCAGTGACATGGATGGATCATGGGCGACAACACTTTTTCTCCCCCCTGTCATCGCACAGATCCCGCTCCCTATCACCCTGTGTATCAGTACTTTTTTAGCGACCGTGATGGCGTATTACCTTGAGAGTTTGCTGCTTGGGCAGTTCTCGGGGCTGATGATTGACGGTATCACCGTTATTACACTGGTTGTGGTGCTCTACGTGGCACTGTTTTTATCCGCCCAGCTATTACGCCCCCTTGCTCCCTTGTTATGCAAAGAAAACAGCTTTGCTGTCGTGACCATTGAAGGTAAGCGCGCATTCGTACGCAGTGCCATCGTCAATAGCGAACAAGGCGAAGGCATCATTACCGAGGCCGGTAATGAAATTCAGATCGATATTTACAATAACCTCAATGAAAACATTCAATATGGTGATGAAGTCCTTATTCTCGCGCAGGACGACAACACAAAGCGGTACCTGGTATCAAAAATCACAGAATAACAAAAACCCTTTTTTATTCTTAACGCGCATACATTCAAATCACACAATACATTTCATTTAAACTGAAGGAGTCGGTAATGGAAATGGAAATCACCCCCAGCATTTTCTTTATATTAGTGGGCGTGGGGCTATTCGTCGTCATTTTGCTATTTTTAACCTCTCGTTACCGGAAGGTAAGAAATGAAGGTGAAGCGCTCATTATTAACGGGGTAGATCGCACCCGTGCCTCACTGACCGGCGCATTTGTGTGGCCGATCATTAACCGTGCTGAATACATGGATATTACCCGAAAGAAAATTTCGGTGATCCGTAGCGGCCGTAAAGACCAAGAAGGAGAAGAATACGAAGGCCTGCATTGTAAAGACAACATTCGTGCTGACCTGAAAGTGGACTTCTACATTGGCGTTAACCATGAAGAAGAAGACATTGTTCGTGTCGCCAAGCTGATCACCGCTGATGGTGCATCGAACCTTGAACGCCTGCAAGAGCACTTTCAACCTAAGTTTTCGGAAGCCTTGAAAACCGCCGTTAAGCAATTTGATTTTGAAGAACTGCTCACCAATCGCCGCACCTTCCGTGATGCGGTTGTCAATGTGATCGGCAGCGAGATGGACGGTTTCAAAATCTATGACGTGGTGATCGACAAAGTCGACCAAACCGCGCTGGATGCGCACGATCCAAACAACATTTTGGACGTAGAAGGTATTCGCAAGATCTCCTCTATTACCTCGGTGAAAAACACCGAAACAAACGCCATTCGTCAAGACGAGCGTACGTCTGTCCGTAAAAAAGACGTAGAAGCAGAAGCCAACCGCTTACAACTCGACAAGCAAGAGCAAGAAAGCATTGCCCGTACTCGCCGTGAAGTCGACATTATTCAAGCGCAAGAGCATGCATTGACGGAAGAAAAGCGCCAAGAGTTTGAGCGCGCGGAACGATTAGCGCAGCTAGAAACCGAAGAAGCGGTTTCCAAGCGCAAAGAAAGTGTTGATATGGAAGTCGAAATGACCCGTATCGCGAATCAGCGCCAAGTGGCAATTCAGCAAGAAGAACTCAACCGAGCCGTTGAAACAGAGAAAGTACGTACTGCCTCTGAAGTGGCTCAAAAAGAGATGGAAAAAGAGACCACCGTTGAAGAAGCCATGAAGTCTGTGGCAGAAACGAAATCTCAACGTGTCGAGATCGAACGTAAGATTGCACGCGAAGAAGAAGAAACAGAAAACTTACGTGCGACCGAGCAAGTTAATCGTCTCAAGAAAGTGCGCCTGATTGAAGCCGAAGCGGAAGCCGAAGCCAAGCAAATTGATCTGTTGGTGATTGCGAAAGCAGAGAAAGAAGCCGCGAAAGAGAAAGCGGATCGCCGACTCATTGAAAATGAAACAGAGCTGAAGATCCGCACGCGTGATGCTGAAAATGCACTGGCAGTGAAGACCCGCCAAGCGGAAGCGAATTACGTGGTCAGAGCGAAAGAAGCAGAAGCTGATTTCATCGCGAACGAGAAAGCCGCAGAAGCACAGTACATTAAGCAAGAACGTGAAGCGGCCGCGAAAGAGCGCATGGCACAAGCTGAGAAAGAGCACATCAGTGCCACTGGCATGGCGGAAGTGGGCGTGGAACGTGAACGCGCGATCGCGATTAAAGAAACCGGCGAAGCACACGCTTACACCCTACAGTCAACCGGTGAAGCCGAAGCTGGCGCACTTCGTGCGAAAGGTCTGGCAGAAGCGGAAGCACAAACCGCCCGCTTTGAAGCCGCGAAACAATATGATGATGAGACCCGCGAGCACGACAAGTGGGTTATGCAACTTCAGCAACAAAAAGAGCTGGAAATGGCACGCATCACTGCCCAGCAAGAAATGTCCACCGAAAGCGCGAAAGCCCTGGCGAACGCCCTGTCTAGCGCCGACATTAAACTGTTTGGTGGCGAAGGCATGGAACAATTACGCCGTACCGTCATTGACTCTGCTGCTATGGATAGCCGCTTTAAGGAATCGGAAGTGCTGGCACCGCTGGTGAAAGATTACATCAGTGGCGATCGCAGCCTGCCGCAAGACTTAAAAGATATCTTAGAAAAAACCGATGTGAACAGTGGGGATATCAGCAATATCGCCATCGCCAATATGCTCAATAGCCAAGGGGGCGCGAACGAATTGCTGGCGTCACTCAAAAAAGGCTTATCTGGCAACAACGGCTCCTCCCTTGATAACTGATCAAGGCCGTAAACCATCACATTAAATCACCTCACACCCTCGCTTAGAGGGTGTGCTTCTCTAAGGATATGAGACAGTGACAGAAACGACTCATAATGCGATTGATGATGCCGTGAGCGAAGGAGGGGCTTACGAAGTACTCAAAGCCCGTCTTTCCCAACAAGGCGAAAACCTAAAAGACCTTTCTCAGCAATTTAATCTCAAACGCCAGCAGACCTTCGGCGGCAGCGACTTCGCGTTGATTGGGAAGGCCAACGTACAAACCGACGCCCGTTGTATTCCGGTCGATATGGCGCAAGTGAACGGCCAAATCCTATTCGGTTACCATGTCTATGTTGGATTAAAAGCCAGCCCATCACTGAGTGATGTCTTTGGCGTTTATACCCTGAATGAAACCGACGGCACCTACCGCCTCGACCCCGTGCCCCTTGAGGCCTCGTTCCTCAGTGACACCCAATTCATTCATGAATTTTCCGAGCTCTTCACCTATTACAAAGACGCGCGTTTATCCCAAATCTCCCGTCAAGACGGGATCCTCTATATCGCGTTCCAAATCGGCATGCGCTCAGAAGATCGCAAGGTCTTCCGGTTTGAGATCAGCGGCAAAGGCGTGCGCTACCTCGACAGCCTTGGCCATGTCTCGCTCAATGACGCGCCGCAACATGATTTTGAGTGGATCGCCACAGGGCGTAACGATCACATCAATGGCGAACACCCGCATGTTTCCATTGCCGATAAATTGTTTGTTGAGTGTGTCGGTGGCGATTTAACCATCAAAATTGAGGACAACACCGACGAAGGCCAAGGGATATACCGTGAGCCCGTCGAAGACGCCTATCAAAGTGTGGCCGATGCTGAAATCAGCTATGCGTTTGTCGGCGATCTTATCGTACTCAAAGTGCTGCCTAACCGTGAGAAACAGACACGCTATTTTGTCTACAACCCGATTAATCAACAGGTCACCCGTACCGACGCTTTAAGTATCAGCGGCAAAGCTCTACCCGAAAAACATGGCCTGTTATATTCCCGTGGGTATGTCTTATCCGGTGGCGATCACAAACACTTTGAGGGAGACTGGCAAGGGCTACGTTTCTTCCAAAAAATCGCCTCCCCGAACGGCGAAGATGTCCTGTACTACTTCTTTAATGTCGACAAAGGGTATTACGTCATTTATGTCTACAACCTGATTGAGAAGAACTTCTCTGCGCCCATGCACAGCCACGGTTGCAGCTTGTACCCCGATGGCCGCATGCTGATGTTCCGCGTCTCCGAAAATGCAGAAGCCTCGACCATCCATCCGCTACGGATTTGGAACACGCCGTTCATGATGCCGGAGCAATACGCGCACCATCACCAGCAACACAAACAAGGCGCCGATCCTTTCTTGGCTAACTTGGGCAACAGCGAACTCGTGCGTGCCCTCTCCTCACTGCTAACCATTTGCCAGTTGGCGCAAACGGAAGACGTGAGCCAGAACGCGTTTGAAGCCTTATTGAAAACCTGTCAGACCACCTTGGATCATTATGACTGGTTAGATAATACCGCCGCGCTGGGACTCAACAAAGCCGTCATGGCCGTCATGGGCACAGCCGATTCCATCATTGATGAATTTGCCAAAGTCCGTCAGTTACAGCAGCATGCTGAATCGGCACTCGCCGCCAAAACCGAAGAAGTGAACGCCCTTATTGGCCGCCTTAAACTGGCGCCGCGTGATGAAGCCAGTGTACTGCTTGGCCTGTTAGCAGAATTGAAAGCCGAAGTGGGCAACGTGATGGCATTGCGCCAATTCCGCTACATGCCCGATGCGCCGGTCGAAGCGATGCTCGACACCTTGGCCGAACAGCGTCATGCGATGAACCTGTTGCTGTTAGAACTGCTGCAAGACGAGAAAGCCTACCGCCCGTATAAACAGGCGATCAGCGGCATCGAAGACAAACTCCAGACCGTGGATAAAACCGCCGAACTCAATGCCCTGCAAACCCAAACGGAACAAGTGCGGGCTGAGTTAGCGTTGGTCACGGAAGAAGTGGCAGAAATCGAGACTGATGACCCCACCCAAGCCACCCGTATTCTCGATCTCACCACCGAAGTCTCTTCCATGCTGAATGCCACGTCAGCACGGTTACGCCAAAAACACCAAGCCTTGCGCGGTAATGAAGCCAAGGCGGAGTTTGGCTCGCAGTTCAAACTGCTGGCGCAAGCCGTCAACAGCGCGATGGAGCAAGCTCAAACCCCTGATCAATGTGATGATCAGTTAGCCAAGCTGATTGGCCTGCTGGAAAAACTGGAATCTCGCTTTGCCGATTTCGATGAATTCTTGGCCGAGATCTATACCAAGCGTGACGAAATCCAATCCACGTTAGAAGGCCATAAGCAGCAGCTCATCACGGCCCAGCAACGACGGGTGCAAAACCTTAACCAAGCGGCCAACGTGACTTTTAACAGCATTGAAAAGCGGGTCACCCGTTTCGATGATATGGCCGCCCTTAACAGCTTCTTTGCCACCGATAATATGGTGCTCAAGCTGCGCCAGTTAGCGGAATCCATGCGCTCGCTGGGCGACAGCGTGAAAGCCGATGCGGTCGAGAGCAAACTGAAAGCGGTGCAAGATCAATCCCTGCGCGCACTGCGTGATAATCAGGACATCTTCGAGCAAGGCGGCAACGTTCTGCGCTTAGGCAAACACCGTTTCAGTGTGAACAAGCAATCGCTGGATTTAACCCTCGTCACCCACGAGGAGGCGTTGTCATTGCACATTTCCGGCACCGAATATTACCAACCTGTTGAGTCTGCCGACTTCCTCGCCCTGCAAGACATGGCCGCGTTGGATGTGGCGTCAGAAAGCCCCACCGTGTACCGCGCGGAATACCTCGCGTATGCCCTGTTAGACAGTGCCCAACGTCGCGTCGACGGCCACACCATTGACGGCTTGCAGCAGGCACTGAAAGACAACCACCTGCTGGCAGAGATCCAAGCTTTTGCCGCGCCACGCTACCGCGAAGGGTATGTGAAAGGGGTGCATGATCACGATGCCGAGAAGATCCTCGCTGCTATTTTACCGTGTTACGAGCAAGCCGGTCTGCTGCGCTTTGGTCAAGCCGAACGCGCCTCGGTACTGCTGTGGTTAGCCGCACTGGGTTACAAAGACTATTTAGTCTGGTGCCAACAAGCCCGCAATGCGGTATTGATGCAGCAACATTTAGGATCAAACACCGCGTTCGACAGCGTGAAAACGGCACTGCGAGATCAGATTGCACCGCAAGCCAATGCAATCCCTGAGCAATGCGCCGAATACGCCATTGCCATTTTGTCCGATGAAGGGGCGGCCTCGGTATTGCCGGTCGACATCAGCCGTGACGCCCTTGAACAGAGCGAAGCGTACCTGTCGTTCCGTCGTAGCTTAGGCTGGACCAACCCGCCGCTACCGACCCACGAGGCCTTTGCCGATCACCAACAGTGGCTCACCGCGTATGCGGCGCACCAAGCCGCTGAAAAAGGTGATCAATCAGCACAAGCCTTTATCACCGAAGCAGCCATGCTCGCCACGCTGCAATCGGATGCCACGGAATCTGAGGAAGAAGTGGCACAGCTCAGTGTCAAAGCGGTCGAGTTTTCACTGATGAGCACCATCAAAGGCTTACTGGGTGAACACTCCCGCATGGACAACGGCACCCTGACCGTGGTGCTGGATGAATTCTTGCAACGCTGTGCACACCACCAGCACCAGACGATCCCACAGTACGATGCCTACCTAAAGCAGCGTGCTGATCTGCTCTCTGAGGCCAAATCGCAACTCCGCTTAGGCGAGTTTTTACCCCGTCCGCTGACCTCGTTTGTCCGTAATAAACTGATCAGTGACAGTTACCTGCCGCTGATCGGGGATAATCTGGCCAAGCAAATGGGGACCTTGGGGGAAAATAAGCGTACTGACTTGATGGGGATGTTGCTGCTGATCTCTCCACCGGGTTACGGTAAAACCACGCTGATTGAATATGTCGCGCACAAGCTTGGCTTGGTGTTCATGAAAATCAATGGCCCGTCATTGGGTCATCAGGTGACCTCGTTGGATCCGCGTGATGCACCGGATCAAAACGCCGCGCGTGAAGTGGAAAAAATCAACCTCGCCTTTGAAATGGGCAATAACGTTCTGCTCTATTTGGATGATATTCAGCACACCCACCCAGAGTTTTTACAGAAATTCATTTCGCTCTGTGACGGCACCCGACGCGTGGAAGGTACCTGGCGCGGGCAAACCAAAACCTATGACATGCGAGGCAAAAAGTTTGCCGTGGTCATGGCGGGGAACCCGTACACGGARTCGGGCGATATGTTCACTATCCCGGACATGCTGGCTAACCGTGCTGATATTTATAACTTGGGTGACATGCTGTCGGATCAGAAGAATGCGTTTGAATTATCGTTCATCGAAAACTCCCTGACCGCCAACACCGTGTTGGCGCCGCTGGCGACCCGCGATTTGAACGATCTCTACCGGTTGATTGATATGGCCCAAGGGGAAAATATCGCGCTGAACAGCCTGAGCCACCCCTATTCCGCGACAGAAGCCAATGACATAGTCGGCACGCTGCAGAAAATGCTGACCGTGCAGCAAACCGTACTCAAAGTGAACCAGCAGTATATCGCCTCTGCCGCGACCGCCGATGCTTATCGGGTAGAGCCGCCGTTTAAACTGCAAGGTTCTTACCGAAACATGAACAAACTGGCCGAGAAGATCTCATCGGTTATGACCGACGACGAGTTGCAAACCTTGTTGCAAGACCACTACCAAGGCGAAGCTCAAACCCTGACCAATGGCACGGAAGAAAACCTGCTGAAATTGGCCGAACTGCGCGGTGAACTGTCACCGGAACAACAGCGCCGCTGGCAGCAAATCAAAGACGGTTACAGCCGCAAGCAACAAACCGGTGACGACAGTGATCGCGCTGGGCAGATGGTGCAGCAAATGGTGACCTTAAACCAAAACCTCAACCACGTGGCACACACCTTACTCGGTAACAATGCCCCCGCAAGGAAAGCGACCCATGAATAAATTCACCTTGGAAACAACGTTAGCGGCCAGTTTTGAGGACGTCAAACTCGATAACAGTGAGCGCCGAGAATTGGCAGCACAACTGCGTGAAGCGGATGTGCAACCCGACGATATCGCGTTTCTGCGCAATCGCGCCTTTGGCTATGTCCAACAGCATATCCGTGACGGTGGTGAACCGCTGATCGCATTAAAATGGTTAGAGCACGTCGTCAAACAATTTGATAACGCTCGCCCACAACCCACCGGTTTGTTAGCAGAGTCTTGGTTTTCGCCCGGAAACACCTGCTTTGACGGCATTTGTCATCAGTTGCAGCATGCATCCGCCACGGTCGACATCTGTGTATTCACCATTGCCGACGACAACCTGACCAAAGTGATCCTCGATACCCACAACCGGGGTGTGAAAGTGCGGATCATCACCGACAACGACAAAGTGAACGACAGCGGCAGTGACATTGATTACCTCGCCCGCCAAGGCCTGCCTATCAAAATCGATAACACCGATTATCATATGCACCACAAGTTCGCGTTGTTTGATCAGAAGCACTTGATCAATGGCAGTTTCAACTGGACACGCAGTGCGTCCCGTTTTAACTCAGAAGATCTCACCTTAACGGATGATAAACGCCATATCGATGCATTTTGTACCCACTTTGAGGGATTATGGCGTAAATTCCCAGATTATCGGGGACGTTAATATTAACGTGAAACGCTAAAACGACAACGCCCCCAAGCAATCTCTTTCTCATAGAAAGTGACTCACTTGGGGGCGTTTTCTTTCTCTTTTTTTCGCTATGCTCTTTACGCGATGTACTTTTCCGCTATGCCAGCGTCAGGTGGGTAGGCACCGGCATATTACGCGCTTTAAACTCAAAGAGTTTCATGTGGTCATGAATGAAATAGCGCTGGATATCTGAAATGTTGGGGCTACTGTACTCTTCTAGCCAAATCGAACGGGCATTACCAAGATTCACCCACGGCCCGGATGACATACGCACTTCATACGTGTCACGTGGGCCATTGCGGTAGCGATACTGGGACCCCTTCACCGCCGTATTCAACCCATACAAGAACAAGGCCTTGGGATCGGGCTTCACCATTTGCATGTGCATCGGTTGTTTCAATCCGGCAGAGCCCGTATAAGCGAACAACTTATTGGGCAAAATGGTATTGCGTAGATGCCAAATTTTTTCCGGCAATCCGCTGTAATCTTTCATTCGCGCCATTTCAAATAAATCAAAATCGAACACGTGATGCACGCCTTCGACATCTACCCACTCAAGCACACCAATATCGACAGCCAGACCAAAGTTATGCGCCGACTCGCCAGGCCCATGAATCGTGGCATCCCAGACTTGATGATGGAAATTGCGATAGCCAAGACTGGTATTATTGAAGTCTTTGCATCCCATGGCGATCCCGTAACCGTACATCTCGGTGATCACTTTGGTGGCGGCCACTTTCAACTCAGGACGGATATTGTTCGGGAGGGTCGCCAAACACGCCGACAACGTCATACTCGGGCGGGCTAATGTGTAGCGCGTATTGTGAAATTTAAATAACGTTGCCGTTGACGCAAAAGGGGTGAGTCCATTAAAACAACGATGCGTCGGCCCATCGACGGCCACCAAACCATCTTGCTTATTCAGCTTCACCACTTCTTTCTGATAATGAAGGATGGCCGCTAACGTTTTAGAACGTCGGATATTTGAGCCAAATGTGCTGTCTTCTGCGAGTTTTGGGATCCGCGTTTTAAAAGACGACAGGTGATGATTAATGGCTTTTTGTACGGTAAGAATATCTTTCGGCAGATTGCGTCCCCGCAATCCAACCGAGCCCGTTAACTTAAATTTTAGCGGGGAAGAATCGGACATATGCTCAATCACCTTATTATAAATAAGCTCGAGTATATTTTTATTGCGACTTGATTACTGCTGAGAGCAAAGAGGAGAAAAAGCTTTTTGGATAGGGGTCAAAAAGACAGGTAACGGGGTGAAAACACGTAGGTTATCATTTTCGTCTCACCCCCATTTTTTACTGCAACAACTCGGCTTAATACCCTTTTTTATGGTGACGTGCCGTTTGCTCAGATCTGCTCACAGCGCATGTAAAAAGACAGGCTTAGCCATACGCCGCATATTTTCAAGACAACAAACAACTATTAGGTCAAAGCTGACTCAATATCACACTTTCATCAGAAAGCTGTATTAACGGCAGGAGTATCCTGTTAATTCACTCAGCAGTGTCTACCTTTCAATACAGTCCTATTAATTCAACACCACCCAACACCACAAAGAAGGAGGAACCGTATGACATAACAGCTCACACCGAAAATCGATAACTCGCATACTCACCCACAACATTGGAGTATCCACGATGTTTTTCAATCCTTTGTCTGTATTGAAAAAGGCTATCGTTGTTTTACTCTTTCAAGTTATTGCAACATCTGCATACGCTGTTGATTTGATTGATAATGGTAGCATTTCAAAAAATATCCAAACGACGCACATCCCTTACACTGTCAATGTCACGATTCATCACAATGAACGTTTACAAGAGACGTTTGACTGTGAAATATCCACCAAGCAACAGAACCGAAAAGCCCAATGGGCGTATCAGGTTTCCCTCTGTATCAATCAACACAGCACAACGGTATTCGCAGGCAAACGACATCGCAATGGCGATATCACTCCCGTCAAATCCCGCGTAAGAAACACGCTTTGGGCACCAACGACGGATTATCGCGTTCAATTTTCCCCGCACTATGCGCCCGATGCCTTGAATTACCTCAATGCATCCCGCTTGCTCGAACGTGCCACGTTCGGTCCAACCCCTGCAACGGTCAATGTCGCGGTTGGTCAATCGGCCTCTGACTGGGTGGACACACAAATGGCCTTACCGCCAACCTCCCATTTAGCGGAATATCTGCGTATTCAGCAGATCCAAACCGATATCACAGGCATACAACAAGAACACCGTGTATACCGTAGCCATGCATGGTGGGGCATCATACTGAATGCGGACGATCAACTTCGCCAGCGGGTCGCTTTTGCTCTGAGCCAACTGCTTGTTGTCTCTGAAAACGATGCGGGGCTCGCAGGGGATGACAACGCGAAAGGGCTCGCCATTTACTACGACATTTTGGTTAACCATGCCTTTGGCCAGTATAAAGATTTGCTGCGTGCAGTGACTTACTCCCCTGCCATGGGTCGCTTCCTGACCATGGCTGGCAATTTGCCCCCCGATCCCGACACCCAACGGTTCCCCGATGAAAATTATGCGCGCGAGTTGTTGCAATTGTTTACCTTAGGTGAATGGAAAACCTCCTATAAAGGCATCACTAAAACTCACCGGGAAACGGGCGTACCGCGTCCTGCCTATCACGAGCGGGATGTACAAGCGCTGGCGCGGCTCTTTACGGGGTGGGATGAAAGCAACGGCTTATTAAGTCCCATGGTAGTGACACCGGCCAATCACGACACTGACCCCAAGCGAATCTTAGGCAAGCGTTTCCCTGGCAATGAAAGTGCTGAAGAAGAGCTGGATCGCCTGCTGGATATACTGATCGCCAAACGGGAAACGGCCGTGTTCGTGAGCCGCCATTTGATCAAGCAATTAGTCACGTCGAACCCCAGCCCACAATATCTCAAGCGTGTTGCTCGTACCTTTCATGATACGCAGGGTGATTTAGGGGCCGTCGTCAAAGCCATATTGACTGATCCGCATGCTTACCTGATTCATCCCCTTGCGATCGCTAAAGCCCGCGAGCCGATCCTCACGACAGCGGCACTCTATCGCGCCCTGAATGGGGAAATGGGACAAGGATTTACGCACCATAATGACGTCACACTGGGCTACGGTTATCAACGAAGCGAGTCCCCAGAGAAACACCGTTTCTCGCAAGGCCCTTTGGCTGCGCCGTCAGTATTTAACTTCTTTCCCGCCACCTACCGCCCCAGTGGCCCGCTCGAACATACTTCACTCGTCGGCCCTGAGTTTGCCTTGTATTCCACGGCCGAGATCCCCGCATTGGCGAACCTGCTTTATCGCAAACTGAAAGAAGATGTCACGTTCGATGGCGATGTGGTGGCGCAACCTGAGACCCGCTTAATCTTGGATTATTCCGCCTTTACGCCACTATGGAAAGCCAATGACAAAGCCGGATTTTTACAGTTACTTGCCAATACCTTATTTCATGGCACCTTAACCCCGCAGCTCGAGCACCGCTTAAGTACACGCTTCGATGCCCTGCCGAAAGATACGCATGACGAGATGCACCAGTTGTTTTGGCTCGCCGCCATGTCCCCCGAATTCCAGATTCAGGAGTAATAATGATGCCATTATCACGCCGTCGATTTTTACAAAAAAGCGCCCTGATGACGGGAGCCGCCGCACTACCAATGTCTTTCACCCTGTCTAACACCGCCTATGCCGCAAACAGTTACCAAGCCTTAGTGTGCGTGTTTCTCCGCGGCGGAAATGATTCATTCAACATGCTCATGCCCGGTGACGATCACATGTACCCCCGCTATGCAGCAAGGCGCCCTGATATAGCAATCGACAAAGACCAGCTGTTAATGACCCAGCAGTCCGATGAAAACGGGGTTGCTATCGGCTTACACCCCAGCATGCCCGGGGTACAAGCGTTGTTTCACGAAGGGATGGCCGCTGGCCTGTTGAATATCGGCCCGCTCGTGGGGCCGTCCGGTTCCGGCGCACCACTTCCCACTGGCTTGTATAACCACGCAAAACAGCAATACGCGTGGGAAAGTGCGTGGCACAGTTCTGCTTATGCGGCTTATGGCTGGGGGGGACTGGTAATGGATCTCTTAGCGCAAGGCGGGGCGATTCCCGAACTGATTTCACTCGGCAGTAACCAGTGGCTTAATGGGGTGAATGTCGGCGATGTGCGCACGAATCGCCAAGGTACCGTCGCAACCGTAAAAGCCTTCACGGGTGCCTCTCATCTCGAATCGGCGTACAGCGAGATGCTCAATGCCGTGTCAGTATCCCCATTCCACCAGCAGTATTTGCACCAACACAATAATTTCCTGACGCCGTATAGGCAATTTCGCTCACTCATTAACGACACACCGCTGGATCCGGCCATTAATCGTCAACATTCACTCGGTGCCCAACTCTCTGCGGTCAAACGTATCATTGATGCTTCTATCGCGTCAGGCAGCGTAAGTCGACAGGTGTTTATCGTTAACCAAGGCGGCTATGACACCCATTCCAATCAACAGCCTAAACATGCGGCCTTGTATGGCCAATTAGACACCGCCCTCACCGAGTTCACGCGCGCGTTAGGGGAGCAGCAAAGCCAAGTTACCACCTTTACCATGTCAGATTTTGGTCGCACCATGCACAACAACAGCAACAAAGGCACCGACCACGGCTGGGGCAGTAACCAACTGGTGATTGGCGGCAGTGTACAAGGCGGATGCTACGGCGCCTACCCCGACTTCAGTGTCGGCAGCCCGAATGACAACGGACGCGGACGGTTAATCCCCACGCTGGCGCACGAACAAATGGCCGCGACTCTGGCCGCCTGGTTTGGGGTTTCCCCCTCCGGCATTCAAACCCTGTTCCCAACCACCTCTCGCCATTTTACCACCATGAATTTAGGCTTTATGGGATAACGCATCGTTACCCATGCGTTCTGCCTGATTCTTTCGGCAAGCTGACATCAAAAAAGGCCGCAGCATCAGCGGCGGCCTTTTCGTTATCACGTCCGTATTTCTCGCCCTCGCAAACAGATAAGCTCGGGCAAGTCACCCCGCGACAACTCGGCTTAATACCCTTTTTTATGGTGACGTGCCGTTTGCTGCGTGCGGTTGATCATTTTGCCAAAGGCTTTATCTTTGGCGCGTTTTTCAGCCAACGTGGCCCCATTCAGGGCTTGTTCACGCATGAGCTTTTGGTAGCTCACCAAACGCCTTGCCGTTAACTCGCCACGTTCCAGCGCGGCCTGTACCGCACAGCCGGGTTCACCGTCATGGGCGCAGTCACTGAAACGGCACAACTCCGCCATCGCGGCAATTTCACTGAATGTCTCACTGACACCTTGCTCACAATCGCTAAGCTGCAACTCACGCATTCCGGGGGTGTCCATCAGCAAGCCGCCTTGTGGCAACACCTTCAATGCACGGCCCGTTGTGGTATGCCGCCCTTTGCTGTCGTCTTCACGAATGCCACCCGTCTGCTGCGCGTCTTCGCCAAGCAAGCCATTGACCAAGGTAGATTTACCCACACCGGATGAGCCCAAAAACGCCACCGTACGGCCGGTTTTGCAGTAACTGTGCAACACCTGAATATCACGGGCGTCTAACGCATTCACGGCATACACGCCTAACAAAGGGTCTAGCCCCTGCACTTGCATACGCAAGGCATCAGCATCTTCGCATTGATCCGCTTTGGTCAAAATGACCACCGGCTCAACCTCTGCGTCTTTAGCGATCGCCATGTAACGCTCAATACGGTTAAGGCTGAAGTCGTGATTGAGTGAGCAAACAATCATGACGGTATCCACATTGGCCGCAATCAACTGCGTCGCCACTTTCGACCCCGGTGCTTTGCGCTGAAACAATGACTGGCGCTCAAGGCCGCGTTCCAAGATTAAATCGGCATTGAATAACACCCAATCGCCCACGCACACACGCTCACTGTCAGGGCGTTGCAGTAACGATAACGGCCCCTGCTCTGACATGGCCACGATATGGCTACGGTGCTGTTCAATCACCCGGCCGAGCGTAAAGTCCGTCAGGTCTTCTAGCATCAATTGTTGCTGGAAAAAAGGACGCCAGCCCAGTTGTGGCAGCGTGAGGGATAAATCAGACATCAGTATTTCGCCATAAAAAGTCAGAACAACAGCAAGACATCTCGGTCTTCGCCATAATGAAGCTGAGCATACGCCACTTTACTGGCAGAAGAATTGAATATTTCCGACAATATGATCCGCCCGGAAGAATAAAAGCACAGGTCATCGCTCGGGAAGCGCTCGCATGCCTTTATCAGAACAAGCCGACGGAATATACGGCGATCAGACGGCTTTTATCGCGTTCTGCTGCGGATAAAAATCAAACTCTGATATGATTTCGCGTAATATATCCTTGGGTATCAACTGACGGTACGCTCAACCGTCATCCGTATGGACAGCAACAAGCCAGCAACCGGCATGACGCCAAAGAGATCTTTTGATAACAATGAAAATCAATAAACAAAGCTTGGAAGAACAAGCAACCGACTATCTGCGACAAAAAATCGTCAACGGTGAAATGGTGCAAGGCGAGAAAATTGTCGAAAGTACCCTCGCTAAAGAGCTAGAGCTCTCTCGTAGCACCGTGCGTATGTCATTAAACTCCCTCGCGCATGAAGGGTTGATCGTGCAAAAGCCGTATGCCGGCTGGCAGGTGATCTCGCTGGATGACGACGATTTGTGGGAACTGTACCACCTGCGCGTGGCACTCGAGAGTCAGGCCGCCGCCATGGCGGCAGAAAAAGCGTCTGAGCAAGACAAAGACGCCCTGCGTCAGCTGTATCAAGACTACTGCCGCTTGTGTGAAAACAACCCCACTGACAGTCACGCGATCAGTGAAGCTGACTTCAACCTGCACAAGAAGATTGTTGAAGCCAGCCACAGCAAGCGGATGGAAAAAATCTACAGCCAAATCGCCAACCAACTGCAAAGCTACTTGAGCATCACGCACGAAGATTACGATTTAGCCCAAAGTGGCCTGAGTCATGCGGCCATGATTGAGGCCATTTGCAGTGGCGATGTAGAAGGCGCATGGCAAGAAGCCAAAGCCAACATCACCCCGTTTACCCAAATGGGCAGTACACTCAAACAGGGCTAGCGGGATCTCCCTTCGCTTCTCTTTCACTCCCGCACTGGCGGGGGTGTTTGCCCACTGTCTTTAGGCATATCCCGCACATGAATATCCATTTGCGGAAAGGCAATTTCGATCTGATGCTGACGAAACAGACTATCAATGTTTTTGTTCAGCAAATGGATGGTTGATAAGCGATAATCAATCGCCGTGATATACACCCGTAATTCAAAATCTAAACTGCTACCACCAAACGCCAAAAAGAACACCGTCGGTGACGGCTCTTTCAGCACCAACGGATGCTCATGCGCCACTTGGTACAATAACTTTTCCACTTTATCGACATCGGATCCATACGCGACCCCAATCGGGATCACGATACGGGTGATCGGGTCGGTCAATGACCAGTTGATCAGCTTTTCCGTCAAAAATGATTTATTAGGAACAACAATTTCTTTGTTGTCCCAATCAATAATCGTCGTGGCGCGGGTTTTAATTTTGCTCACGGTACCGGAGAGATCGTTAATCGTCACAATGTCACCAATCCGAATCGGCCGTTCAAACAAAATGATCAGCCCTGAGATAAAATTGGCGAAAATTTCCTGTAAGCCGAACCCAAGTCCCACCCCGAACGCCGCCACCAACCATTGCAACTTGGCCCATTGCACTCCGACAATCGAACAGGCACTGAGCACCCCGACCATCACTAACAAATACCGGATCAAGGTCGTCACGGCATACCCGGTACCGGGAGCGAGATCCAATCGCCGCAACACCAGCAGTTCCAGCAAGCCGGGCAAATTGCGCACCGCAATCACGGTCACCATGACCACAATCAGGGCATACACCAAGGCTTGCAGGGTGATGTCCACCACCACGATACCGCTTTCTCCCATCTCACTGACTTGCCACACCACGACCCTGTCAAGCCAGCGCGCCATTTCCAGCGCACTCGACCACAGCGTGAGCATGGCGATGACAAAGCTCATCAAGGACAAACCGCGCAATAACGTGAGTGATTGCTCACTGATCTGCTCCGCATCCATGCCGCTTTCTTCCACATCCGGCAACTCTTCCCGTAAATCGGCCAATTCCGGATCTTGTTCGGCTTGCTCCCGCTGCTGGGCGATCAGCTCTTCACGTCGCGCCAGCAAGCGTTGGTAATTGAGCTGACGGTGTTCAAGCTTGAACCAGCGCTCGCCCAACTGGTACGCCATCAATACCCCCAGAACGATAAACAAACTCGCTTGCTGATAGGTCAGTAAAATCCACGCGGCCAAATAGTACCCCATCGCCGCCACCACAATGATGGCCAGCAGCGAGCCTACCAGCAAGGCTTGGGTCACCCATAATGCCCAGCGATGATTCAACGGTGACGGCATCACCGCCGGTAAATGTTTGTGTTTCAGCAACAAACCATAGATGTACAACATGCAGCCGATCAACAATAAAAACAGTAGCCGCGACAGCTCTGACGCACTCAATCCTGACACCCACTCGGTGGCATAAATCAACCACAGCAACAACACAAACACCCAGCGCAGACGGCGAATGGCTTGGTGTAAGCAGGTACATATTTCTTGTGGCCAACGTAAATGCACGTTCAGCACCCCGCCCTGTTTGGTGAGTTGATAAATCCACTCCACCACGAACAAGCCAAATGCACTGGTCAGGACTAAGCGAGACAGATCCCCTGCGATGAACGCCGGCCATAACCAGTGCATGCCCAGTGTCATTAAGGCAAACCATGACGGCAATATCACTGCTTGTAACATTGACACTAACACCAAGGCCATCGTATGGCTGAATCGGTCTTTAATCGGGTGGCCGAGCACTTTTTTTGCCGTCTCACTCACCACACGTTCTCGCTTCGATAACGCCATATACACAAACCCACATGCCGCGCTGTAGAGTAAAACCGCCGCCAGAGCCCAATAACGTTGCGATACAGGGAAAGTGCTGAACGCGGCCTGTAGCGAAGGCACGATCTTGTCCCACTGCACTGCCTGCCAACGGGCAATACTGCGCCATAACGGCGGGTTACTGCGGATCCATAATTGTTGCTCACGCAGAAACACCCGCTCTTTATCAATCTCGCTTTGGTATTGGCTTTTCACCACTTGCAGCCGCCCCAGCTCGACAATGAGTTTGTCGTACTCTTCCCCCAACCGCGTCAATAATTCACGGCGAAACTGATGCACATGGTAACGGGCGTTTTTTTGCGGGTCAGCGGCCAGTGCTTCCTCGGACGGCACCTTGGTTAACGGCATGTCGGCCGTCATACGGCTCCGTAACTGGCTGATCTCGTAAATGCGGATATGACTTTTTGCGATAGCATCGGGCACATTGGTATCCCCAATGTGTTGCGGCAAGCGTTGCAGTTGCGCCCGTAACGATGCGCCAAACGCGGTGCTTTGTCGCAACCAGTCAAGGTTATCTTTGATCAGGCGCTGTTCATCCGACAATAACTGACGCTCGGCTTCAAACTGCTGGCTTTTGCGCCGCGCATGCTCGATATCCACCAGCACCCGTTCCAGCTCTTTGGCCAATACCTGACTGGTGGCAATGTCTTTTTTTGTGTCGGCATCAGTGATCGCGCCCCCCTCGCCATACACACTCTCTAGCTGGGTCGCTTGTAGGATCATGGCTTTGGCCGAGTCTTGCTCCACCTGTGCCAGCCGATTTTGCAAGGTGATTTGGATAGGTGACGCCAACTTCATTCGGGTCGTCAGCAACTGCTGCTCCAGTTTCAGTAAGCTATCCCGTTCATCCAGTGTTTGCTGCTGCAACACCAGTAACCGTTTTTCCAACAACAAATGCTGCCGATTCGCCAACGCTATCCATTGTTGCAGTTGCACGGTGTTGTTGTTATCCACCAATGCCAACTCATCAATCTGGTTATTGATCGCCACAATCTGTTTGGGCAACGTCAAACGTGACGCATCCAACGTGTTCAGGCTTTCCGCATTGGTTTTAAATGCTGTGCGCCATTCACTGGCCGCCGCCCGCAACGACGCCAACGCCTGCGCCAACTCGTCATAACTACTGAGGGTATTGACCTTAAACAGGTCGAGCGATCGTGCTTGTTCAATTTGCTCTGTCAGCACGGCTTGTCGATGGGGATACTGGGTGATCAGTGTATTGAATTTTGCTTGCTCGTCGGTCAGCTTTTTGATGCTTTTGAGCTTGAGGGATAACGCTTGGTATTGGCCGATTAAGTTCGTGTCTTGCGGATCAGCAGCAGACAAACGGCGGATCTCGGCCTCCACCACACTGCGCTCAGGCAACTCAACGGCAAACGCAGTACTGCCGAGGCACATTATGAGTAACAAGCACGCCATAAACACGCGCCACATCATCATGACGCGACATTGCATCCATGGCCATACTACGCAAAGTAGCCTGCCACCACTGTGCTTGTGTTTTCCACGCAGCGTCCCTGTCCACATGATCAATCCCTGCCCTAAAGAGTGGTTACTCTCTAGTGTAGTCGCTTTCAAAGCATATCAATGTGTTAGGTCTTGGATGCTCGGGCTTAGATGTTAAGTGTAAGGTGTTAAATGTCAGGTATTAGGTGTTACGCGGGTATCACGCCGAGCCACGAATTATCAGGACAGAGGGCAATACCACTTTCTCTGTGTTCTGCACTGGCTGTTTCATGCGCTGGAGTAAACGTTGCCCGGCCTGCTCACCAATGGCTTGCGCCGTCGAGGACATAAACGTGAGGGGCGGATGGGTCAGCTCCGCTTCCGGTACATCATCAAACCCGAGCAGTGCCACCTGCTGGCCGATGTAGTTATCCCGGCCGACACTGCGATTCGCGCGTTGCACCCCGTACACCGCGCCCAATGCGACCGCTGAGCGATGACAAAGAATGGCCGTAATTTTCGGGTGCTGCACTAACAATGACTGAACCGCTTGTGCTGCTGCCGTCTGGGTACCTTCACATTCAATCACCCATTCATTTTTAAACGGTAAACCATATTGAATCAACGCCGTGCAATAGCCGCCGATACGTTCGGCCCGAGTCAGGGAGTCCCCTTGTCCGCCGACATAGGCAATGTGGCGGTGTCCTTGTTCGATCAGGTGCAAGGTCGCCTTTTTTGCCGACTGGCTATTGTCCGGTACCACAAAATCCACCTCATCGTTCACACTGGCTCGCGCCACACACACCACGGGCACCCCCGCATCACCGAGCATTTTTAATACCCCTTGACTGGCGCCGCGCAGTGGACTGAAAGCCACACCGGCAACGCCCTGCTGGATCATCGACTGAATGCAATGTTCCAACCGCGCTGGCGAATCCCCGTATTGGGCCAGAAATAACATGTAGCCCTGTTTTTCCAGAGCTTGGCTAAAGCCCGCCGTGATCTCGGTATAGAACGGATCGGTGATGTCTTTGACCACCAGCCCGATCAGGTTGGACTGGTTGGAACGCAAATTGGCCGCCGCTTCATTACGGACGTACCCCAGGGTTTTGATCGCCTCATTGACCTTTGTAATGGTCGCCTCGGAGATCCGCCCTTTGTTGCCTAAGACCAGCGACACGGTCGACACAGACACACCGGCATACTCGGCCACATCGGTAATTTTGATTTTCTTCTGGCTCATTGGCTGTTCGTATCAAAGCAAGTGGGAAGATAAGATATCCAAAGCATATTACACCCAAGTAAAACGTTCTACCTTCCCTTTCACACTTTTACCTCGATCACACTTTAAATCACCCGATTAAACAGAGCGTATTTTCGTGATCCACGTGGCGAAACCATTAGGTAAAACGTTTTATCATTATTTTATCGAAAGCAATACCGCGTTGAGTGCAGACATTATCCACCGTTGCCTCAGCGTTTTTTTAAACGATTTTGATAAAACGTTTTATCTACTCTACTCACAACAATAATACGGATAGGGGTTATCCATATGTCTCACTCATCGAAGAAAAGTACCTTGTGGGAATTTTTCCAAAGCCTTGGAAAAACGTTCATGCTACCGGTCGCTTTGTTGGCCTTCTCTGGTATTTTGCTTGGGATCGGCAGTTCGTTATCGAGTACCGCAGTGAAAGAGAGCATGCCATTTTTGGACATCATGCCGCTTCAGATGCTGTTCATGTGGATGACCAAAATTGGTCTGGTCGCCTTTATCTACCTACCTCTGATGTTCGCGGTCGCCATTCCACTGGGTCTGGCACGTGAAGAAAAAGGGGTCGCCGCCTTTGCCGGTTTCGTCGGCTATGCGGCCCTTAACCTGTCAATCAACTTCTACCTGACGGTAGCGGGCGTACTCGGCAATGCCGAGCAAGAAGCGGCGTACGGTGTGAAGTCGATTCTCGGTACCCAATCTATCGATACCGGTATTCTGGGTGCGGTGATCGTCGGTATTATCGTGGCAAAACTGCACGCACGTTTCTACACCTACAAAATGCCTGACGCATTGGCGTTCTTCGGTGGTGCCCGTTTCGTGCCTATCATCACGACCCTTGTACTGGGTGTGGTTGGCTTGGTTGTCCCACTGATTTGGCCTTACTTTGCTGCCGCGATTAACGGCGTTGGCACCGGTATTTCTCACGCAGGTCCATTCGGCCCCTTCTTGTTCGGTGCCGGTGAGCGTTTACTCCTGCCATTCGGTCTTCACCACATTCTGGTTGCACTGATCCGTTTCACCGAAGCCGGTGGTACCCTTGATGTGTGTGGCAATACTGTTAGCGGCGCGCTGAACATCTTCTACGCTGAACTGTCTTGCTCAACAACCGATGGCTTCTCTTCCTCTGCAACAGCCTTCTTGTCACAGGGTAAAATGCCTGCGTTCCTGGGTGGCTTGCCGGGTGCAGCACTGGCGATGTACCACTGCTCTCGCCCTGAAAACCGCGGTAAAGTGAAAGCGCTACTGTTATCTGGTGTGGTGGCGTGTGTGGTAGGTGGGATCACCGAACCGCTTGAATTCTTGTTCTTGTTCGTGGCACCTGCACTGTACCTGATTCACGCTATCCTGACGGGTGTTGGCTTCATGGTGATGGGCCTGCTGGATGTCACTATCGGTAACACCGACGGTAACATCATCGACTTCTTCATCTTCGGTATCCTGCAAGGCACCGCAACGAAGTGGTACTTGGTACCGGTTATCGCGGGTATCTGGTTTGTGGTGTACTACTTTGTGTTCCGCTTTGCGATCACACGCTTCAACCTGAAAACACCGGGTCGTGAAATTGAAACGGCAGAGCAAATTGCCGCAGCAGTAGCCGGCGAGAAAACCTCTGGCTACAAAGGTGACATCATTCTGGGTGCACTCGGCGGTGCGGATAATATCCTTGCGCTAGATAACTGTATCACCCGTCTACGCCTGTCAGTGAAAGACATGTCATTGGTTAATGATGTAGTACTGAAAGCCAACGGCGCAATTGGTGTGGTGAAACTTGATGAGCACAACTTGCAAGTGGTCATTGGTCCGCAGGTTCATTTAGTGAAAAACGAAATCCAGGGTCTATTACCGGCATAATTGCCCTCGCCCATCAATCAACGGGAAGCGACAGCTTCCCGTTTTGCCGCTTCCTATCGCACTGGGCTTTTTACTAAGTGTTCATTGCGATAGGTGTTGGCCTTTCCCACACACGGTTCCACGCTGCCCGGTTCTGCTCTCTCGTTACTGGTAGGGCTATCGTTCGGCACCTTATTCTTAGAGGTTGTTATGTTTGATTTTTCCACACCGGTTAACCGCTACGGTACCTACTGCACGCAGTGGGATTATGTGCAAGATCGCTTTGGCGAAGCCGACTTATTGCCGTTCACCATTTCCGATATGGATTTTGAAACCGCGCCCTGCATCCTCGACGCCTTACAAACCCGCTTAAGCCACGGTGTACTCGGTTACAGCCGCTGGAATCACGACGACTTCAAGCATGCGATTACAGGCTGGTTTGCCACTCGCTACCACGCACCGCTAGACAGCGATGCCGTGGTGTATGGCCCGTCGGTGATTTATATCATCGCACAACTGGTGAATCAGTGGACGGCACCGGGTGACGGTGTATTGGTACACTCCCCTGCCTACGATGCCTTTGGCAATATGTTGACCGCCAACCACCGTGAACTGCTTGCCAGCCCGCTGCTCAAAACGGCTGACGGCTATGCCATCGACTGGGCGCAATTTGAAGCCCAAGCCGCCCGCCCTGACTGTAAAGTGTTGCTGCTATGCAGCCCACACAATCCGACAGGCCGCGTATGGCGCGAAGACGAGCTGAAACGCATGGCGGCCATTTGCCACCAACACGGGGTGAAGGTGATTTCTGACGACATCCACATGGACATGGCGTTTAAGCCGTATATCCCGTGGTCACAGGTCACGGTTGATCAGCACTGGGCAATCGTCAGTTCGGGGTCAAAATCCTTCAACATTCCGGCATTAACGGGCGCGTATGCCGTGATTGCGGATCCCGATGCAAGAGCGGCCTATCTGAACCAACTCAAGGCGGCACATGGGCTGTCATCACCATCCATTCTTGGAGTTATTGCCCATATTGCGGCTTACCGCGAGGGCGGCGAATGGCTGGATGCACTCAAAACTTATTTGCATCAGAACCTGACGTATGTGGCAGACCAATTGAAGGTGCATTGTCCTGACATCGGTTATCAAGTACCAGAAGGGACGTATTTGGCGTGGATTGATCTTAACCCGCTCAACATCGACATGGATGCCTTGCAGCAAGTGCTGATCAAAGACTACAAAGTGGCCATCATGCGTGGCGACACTTATGGCCCGGAAGGCGAAGGTTACGTGCGCCTCAATGTCGGCTGCCCACGCAGTAAAGTGGAAGCTGGCGTCAACGCCCTGATCGGTGCGATTAAGCAACTACAGTAAGACTGACCGTATTCTGGGCAGTGCCAAATTTCACCATTCTCGGCTTTGAAAAGGTACTGCCCTGCCCGTCCCCTCCGCTCATCCTTGTATGCAACGGCACCCAGATGAATAAAGCCGCGGTATGCACGTCATTCTGTTCATTCACTCGCAATTTTTCATCATGGTGTAGACAAGCGATACGCTGCCTCCCTTTCCTGCTATTCCCCCTCTTGCATTCATATATCAGTAATGCTTAAGATCACTTCGTTGCATATGGAATTTCTCGTCATGCAACGTACTTCCACTCTGTATTGTCCTTACCACAGAGTGAGATATATTGGATTTTATAAATGGAGAGTAATAAACATGGAGCATTTTATCGGTGCACTAAAAAAATATGCAGACTTCACCGGTCGTGCCCGTAGAACAGAATATTGGATGTTCATCCTTATCTATTTGATTATAAACGTTGTATTGTCGGCTCTTGGCTTAGAAGTTGCTTCGTTCATCCTCGGCCTCGCACTACTCATTCCAAGCACGAGCATTGCAGCAAGACGACTGCACGATACGGGGCGTTCAGGATGGTGGCAATTAATCGCTCTGATCCCGATTATTGGTGTCCTTGTTCTAATCTATTTCCTCGCACAAGACAGCCATGACACCAACGAATACGGTGAAAACCCGAAAGCCGTTGTCTCTGCCTAACAATGCCTATGCGATGACATACCCATTGCGAACATGTCATCGCAGCGTTGAGCTTCTCGCTACACTCAAAACACTTCGCCAGATGTTCACCCCAATAGGGAACCTTTGTGACTGCCTTCATCTTGAGTTTTGCCGCCATCACCTTGTTCCATTGCCTGTCGATGGCACTGACCGCACACCTGTTTGGCATCCGAGTCATGTCGATTTCTGTGGGTTATGGCCCGCGTATTATCGACCAGAAACGCTTTACCCTGAAATTGCTGCCAATCGCTGGCTGCGTGCAAATGCTCGATTCCCGGATGTTTCCTCTCAGTAAAGCGGACTACCCACATGCGTTCGATCATCAAAGCCGTTGGGTAAGAGCAGCCATTCCTCTGCTGAGCTGGCTACCGCTTTTGACTATCGCCAGTGTCGCCCTGGGTATCGATACCATCAATCAGGTGGGAGTCGGCATATATCAGGTGCTGCTCGGTGCGCGGCACCCCATCATGGTCGGTCAGGGACTGATAGAAAGTGCGATGAATGCCGTACAGCAAAACTCGCCTTTCGTGGTGTTTGCGCTGGTTGCGACCAAACTCTGCGCGGTGAATATACTGCCATTAACGTCATTAAATGGCGGGCAAACTCTCATGGAACTGCTGAGTCCACCTGAGTTCATCGTCAATTGGTTGTATCGCGCGAGCGTACTGATCTCTTTATTGCTGATCCTAGGTTGGGTGGGTGCACTGATGATTTATGTGGGGG
>NZ_JAKJSN010000040.1:0-54921 GCF_050337005.1 Photobacterium japonica
GCGGGTAAGCGGGTAAGCGGGTAAGCGGGTAAGCGGGTAAGCGGGTAAGCGGGTAAGCGGGTAAGCGTAAAGGCTAAAAAGAAAAAAGGAAGAAAAACACAGCGGTTTTCCTTCCTCTCTTATTATCAGCCCGTTAATCGGCCTCTTCAATCCAGCACATTTGCACGGCTTCTAATACTCGCTCGCTGCAATGAGCCGGATCATCATAAAAGTCATCCAGTGCTAAGATCCACTCACGCAAATCTGTAAAACGGACGGTTTGAGGATCCACATCTGGATACGCATCCACGAGGGCGATAGCCAACTCGCGGGAATCAATCCATGTTAAGCGCATACACTTCTCCTTTTCCTGTGACAAGTTGAATAGCGATGCCGGGCGACGGCTTCTCTGCCTGTTACAACAGACAGAGATCCCTGATTAATGGCCTTCAGAGGCCAAGTTCAGGGTGTATTTCGGGATCTCAACCACAAGGTCTTCATCCGCAACGCGTGCCTGACAACCAAGACGCGACTCAGGCTCTAGACCCCATGCCTTATCCAGCATATCGTCTTCCAGCTCATCACTTTCTTCCAGTGAATCAAATCCTTCACGCACGATACAGTGGCACGTGGTGCACGCACAAGATTTCTCACAAGCATGCTCAATGCTAATGCCATTGCGCAATGCCACGTCAAGAATGGTTTCGCCTTCTTGCGCGTCTAACACGGCCCCTTCAGGACAAAGATCTTCGTGGGGTAATACAACAATTTTAGGCATGCCTAAACCTCATCAATCGACTGACCAGCCAGTGCCTGACGAATAGATTTATCCATTCGACGAGAAGCAAAATCCTGACTCGCTTTATCTGTTTTCTTAATACCGGCTTCAATGGCGTACGGGTCTGTACCCTGACGCAATGTCACCAATTCCATCATGACGGCTTCCAGTTGATCACGCTCTTCTTTGCTCAATAACGTATCACCGTCTTGAGCCAGTGCCGCAATCAGGCCTTCGAGTACGCGATCCGCTTCCACTTGTTGCTCTGCAAGGGCGCGGGCGTCTTTATCATCTTGGGCATAGGTCATTGAATCGCGGATCATGGTCGCGATTTCATTATCGGTCAGGCCGTAAGACGGCTTCACCTGAATCGTAGACTGGACTTCGCTGCTCTTTTCCATTGCCGTGACCGATAACAGACCGTCCGCATCCACTTGGTACGTCACACGAATGTGTGCAGCGCCAGCTGCCATGGCAGGAATACCACGCAGGGTGAAACGGGCTAACGAACGACAGTCACTCACCATCTCGCGCTCGCCTTGCACAATATGCACAGACATCGCGGTTTGGCCGTCTTTAAACGTTGTGAATTCTTGTGCTCGCGCCACGGGGATCGTGGTGTTGCGTGGAATGATTTTTTCAATCATGCCACCCATGGTTTCAATGCCAAGCGACAGCGGGATCACGTCCAGCAGCAACATATCGGCATCAGGCTTATTGCCCACCAAAATATCCGCTTGAATGGCCGCGCCAATCGCCACAACCTGATCCGGGTCGATAGACGTCAAGGCCGGTTTGCCAAAGAAGTTGCCGACCATATCACGCACCAACGGCACACGGGTCGACCCGCCGACCATCACGGTCTCGATCACGTCATCGGTGGTCACGTCAGCATCTTTCAATGCTCGTCGACAGGCCATCAAGGTCTTTTTCACCAACGATTGAATCAGTGCGTCAAACTGTTCACGGCTCACTGAACCGGTCCAGCCTAATACATCAATGCTGACACTATCTTGTGCTGACAGGGCTTCTTTCGCCGCTTGTGCTGCATCTTGCAACGCACGTTGTGCATTGGCAGTACGTACTGCATCAAAACCGGCTTGTTCCGCAATCCACTCGGCCAATAGGTGGTCAAAGTCATCACCGCCCAACGCAGAGTCACCACCGGTCGCCAACACTTCAAACACGCCTTTCGACAAACGCAGGATAGAGATATCAAACGTACCGCCACCCAAGTCGTAAACCGCAATCACGCCTTCTTGACCGGAATCCAGGCCATAAGCAATCGCCGCAGCTGTGGGTTCGTTCAGTAGACGCAATACATTCAGGTTCGCCAGTTTTGCGGCATCTTTGGTGCCCGCACGCTGCGCATCATCAAAGTACGCCGGTACCGTGATCACAACACCTTCTAGCTCGCCACCCAATGTCTCCTGCGCACGTTGATTCAACGTGTTCAGAATTTCAGCCGACACTTGCACCGGATTCATCTCGCCATGGCGGGTGACCAGTAGCGGTAAGCCGTTATCGCTTGCCGTCAGTGCATACGGCAACTGTGGGTAACGCTGTTGAATATCGCTGAGCGAGCGTCCCATCATCCGCTTCACTGAAATGATGCTATTTGCCGGATCCTGCTGGGCAATTTCGCGCGCTTCGCGGCCCACCACAATCCCGGCTTCACCGTAGTATACCGCCGAAGGTAAGATGGCCTGCCCTTGCAGGTCCTTCAATGTCTCCGGAACGCCACTACGCACAGCAGCCACGAGTGAATTTGTAGTCCCTAGGTCGATACCCACCGCCAACTTATGTTGATGCGGCGCAGCACTTTGACCCGGTTCAGCAATCTGTAACAGTGCCATTTTCTTTCCTGTGAAGTTAATACTGGGATCGGAAACCGTTAGTCAAGCAGGCTCTCTTCGAGACGCTCAACTTCCACTTGCAGCTTAACAATAAACTTAAGCTTACGCACGGCATCTGCGGCCGCTTCCCAGTGTTCCTCGAGCAGTTGTTGCTCAAGATCTGCTAACTGTGATTTATACAGCGAAGTCGCTTGTTGGTCGAAATCAAACAAGGCCGCTTCAGGATCGTCGGCATCGGCGATCTCTTCAAGCGCTTCGCGCAGTTCCATCTGCTGCATCAAAAAAACCGGATCTTGCAGTGTCTTCTGCTCACCACGAATGTCCATGCCTTTTTCCGACAGCATGTATTCCGCACGTGAGATCGGATTTTTCAGCGTTTGGAATGCATCATTGATGTGAGCGGCTTTTTGCACTGACATCAAACGGTCACGTTCTGACGCCGTGGCAAAGTTATCGGGGTGAAAACGACGCTGCAGCTCTCGGAAGTGGGTAGCAAGAAGGCTACCGTCCAGCGGAAACTGAAAAGGTAGCCCAAAGAGTTCAAAATGATTCATATCGCGCACGCATCTAAAAAGACGGAATCTGAAAAAGACTGAACCTGATGACCGCGATGAAGCAGTGATCAGGCTCAGTGTGTTCAGTGATTATACGTTGAAGCTTTCGCCACAGCCGCACTCACTGGATACGTTAGGGTTATTGAACTGGAAGCCTTCGTTCAGGCCTTCTTTGGCAAAGTCCAACTCAGTCCCATCGAGGTATACAAGGCTTTTGGCATCAATAATAATTTTGACCCCTTTTTCCTCAAACACCTGATCCCCTTCGTCAAGCTCATCCACGAACTCCAGTACATAGGCCATGCCCGAACAGCCCGAAGTACGGACACCCAGTCTGAGGCCTAGACCTTTTCCTCGGGATGCTAGGAAGCTAGCGACGCGACTTGCAGCCGCTTCAGTAATCGTTATGGCCATACAACAACCCTTAGGAATTAATCTTGTTCTGCGTGTTTCTTTTTGTAATCACTGACTGCCGCTTTAATTGCATCTTCTGCAAGAATTGAGCAGTGGACTTTTACAGGTGGTAGCTCAAGCTCTTCTGCGATAGCAGAGTTCTTGATCGATGCTGCTTCGTCCAGTGTCTTACCTTTTACCCACTCAGTGATCAGTGAGCTAGAAGCGATGGCAGAGCCACAGCCGTAAGTCTTGAACTTCGCATCTTCAATAATGCCTTCTTCAGTCACTTTGATCTGAAGTTTCATTACGTCGCCACAGGCAGGTGCCCCTACCATGCCGCTACCTACATTTTTGTCGTTTTTATCAAATGAGCCCACGTTACGCGGATTCTCATAATGATCGATAACTTTTTCACTATATGCCATGACCGTTTCCTCGAATATGTGATGACCGCAAGATTAGTGGTGTGCCCACTCGACCGTGTCCAGGTCAATCCCTTCTTTATACATGTCCCACAGTGGAGACATTTCACGCAGTTTATCTACCGCACCGCGGATTTGAGAAACAGCGTGGTCAATTTCTTCTTCTGTCGTGAAACGACCAAAAGAGAAACGAATTGAACTGTGTGCCAATTCATCATTCAAGCCCAACGCACGAAGTACGTAAGAAGGCTCTAGGCTTGCAGAGGTACATGCAGAACCCGATGAAACGGCAAGGTCTTTCAGTGCCATCAACAGCGATTCACCTTCAACGAAAGCAAAGCTGATGTTGAGGTTATGCGGCACGCGTTGTTCCATGTCACCGTTAACCGACATTGCTTCGATGCCTTCAAGGCCAGCAAGCAGACGGTTACGCAGGGTCAACACATGTTGGTAATCTTTCTCTAGATCGTCTTTTGCTACGCGGAAAGCTTCACCCATACCCACAATCTGGTGAGTTGGCAAGGTGCCAGAACGGAAACCACGCTCATGACCGCCACCGTGCATTTGTGCTTCTAGACGAATACGAGGTTTACGACGCACGTACAGTGCACCGATACCTTTTGGACCATAAATTTTGTGCGCAGACAGTGAAATTAAATCCACTTTTATTGCTTGTACGTCGATTGGCAGTTTACCCGCAGATTGTGCGGCATCCACGTGGAAAATTACTTTTTTCTCGCGGCATAGTTCGCCAATCGCAGCGATATCTTGAATCACGCCAATTTCGTTATTCACGTGCATGATAGAAACCAATACGGTGTCTTCACGCATCGCGTCACGCAACTTAGCCAAATCAATAACGCCGTTTGATTCCGGCTCAAGGTAAGTCACCTCATACCCTTCACGCTCTAGCTGACGGCATGGGTCAAGCACCGCTTTGTGCTCGGTTTTACACGTAATAACGTGCTTACCTTTTTTATTGTAAAAGTGCGCAGCACCTTTAATCGCTAAGTTGTCAGATTCTGTTGCACCAGAGGTGAATACGATTTCACGTGGATCGGCATTCAATAGCTCTGCAATTTGCTCACGCGCAGTGTCTACCGCTTCCTCAGCCTGCCAGCCGTAACGGTGAGAACGAGAAGCCGGGTTACCAAAGTTGCCATCCATTGTCAGACATTGCATCATTTTCTCTGCAACGCGTGGATCAACCGGGCAAGTAGCGGAATAATCGAAATATATTGGCAGTTTCATCTTCATCTCCGAAAACACGGACGTCTGGTCTCTAGGAGCGAACATCGACACCGATTGCGGTGCTGTCGTGTGTATTTTTATGTCCAAATGATGTTTTTTGTAAGTTCTGATCCTGACGACCTGAAATAGTTTGTACATCATTATCTTGCATCAACTCACCAAGAGTGATGTTGTTCAAAAAGCCGCTGATCCGGGCACTTAAATCACGCCATAGCGTGTGTGTCAGGCAACGTACTCCGCCCTGGCAATCTCCTTTGCCGTGGCATTTCGTTGCATCAACCGATTCATCAACTGCCGCAATCACCATACCAATGGCAATGTCATTGGCATCCTCGCCGAGGCGGTAACCACCACCTGGACCACGTACACTGGCCACTAAACCAGCTTTACGTAAGCGAGAAAAGAGTTGTTCCAGATAGGATAATGAAATCCCCTGGCGCTCAGAGATATCGGCCAATGGTACAGGGCCATTCTGAGAGTGCAGCGCCACATCTAACATCGCTGTGACGGCGTATCTTCCTTTTGATGTCAATCTCATAACACACCACTACCCACGTTTATTTATGGGAGTCAGTGTCGCATACCCGACTAAAACGGTCAAGTATTTACCTGACTGTTTTAGTCAGGCTTTTAACCATAAGGATAATGTGACTATTTGTCTTTATACTCAATAGTTTTTTCAACTGAAGAAAGAATGCCGCGCAGAATTTGTAGCTCTTGCTCTTCCGGGCGTGCACGGGTAAATAAACGGCGCAATTTCGCCATCACCATGCCCGGATGATTTTTATTAATGAAGCGAGTTTGGCGTGTCACCTTTTCGAGGTGCTCGTAAAACATCTCCAACTCTTTCGCGAGTGGATAGGTTTCAACCGGTGTTTGCGCGGCGTGATTTTGCTGCGCAAGGAACGCCATACGCACTTCATAGCTGACGGTTTGTACCGCCATCGCAAGGTTCAGTGAGCTATAGTCAGGATTGGCAGGGATATAGACGTGACAGTGGCAGCGCTGCAATTCTTCATTCGTCAGACCGGTTTTTTCACGGCCAAACAAAATAGCGATAGGGTGAGATGGCGCTTCAGCAATGACTTTTTCCCCGCATTCGCGTGGGTCAAGTTGCGGCCACTCAAGGGTACGAGAACGCGCACTGGAGCCGATCACCAGACCGCAGTCAGCAATCGCTTCATCAAGGGTTGAAACCACCTTCGCATTGGCCACGATATCGGCAGCACCTGCCGCTAAGGCATAGGTTGTTTCGTCAATTTCACACGCAGGTGAAACCAGAATAAGTCGGGTTAATCCCATCACTTTCATGGCACGTGCCGCTGAGCCGATATTACCCGGGTGTGAGGTACCAACAAGAACCACGCTGATTTTTTCTAACATAGACGCTACGCATTCCAACAGTTCAACAGAGCCGACGGATTTTAGCACAGAGATTTTAAAAAAGGTGAAAACATGTAAAAACATTATACCATTCAAGTGTCGCCTCACAGTAAGTGGGTAAAAAGTCAGCATCCACTGCGACACAACTGCGCAGGGCAAAAAATAACCACTTCCCTTTTGTGGTAGCTCTGCTATACTCGCCGCCGCTTTTTAGTTCTTTAACATCCGTTGGGAAGATCCTATGCATCCGATGCTTAATATCGCCATTCGTGCCGCACGAAAGGCTGGTGACCATGTCATTAAATCTCTAGAAAAACCTCAATCTATTGAAGTTGCTAACAAAGGTAATGATGTTGTTACCAATATCGATCAAGAAGCAGAAGCGCTAATTATCGAGACAATTCTGAAATCTTACCCTGACCACTGCATTATTGCCGCAGAAGGCAGTAATAAAGAAGGTCGTGACAAAGATTGTCAGTGGATCATTGACCCAGTGGATGGCACCAAGAACTTCGTTCGTGGTTACCCTCACTTCGCAATTTCTGTTGCGCTACGCATGCGTGGCCGTACTGAAGTTGCCGCTGTTTACGATCCAACTCGCAATGAACTATTCACGGCAACTCGTGGCTCAGGCGCACAGCTAAACAGCCAGCGTCTTCGTGTTTCTCAGCCGCGTGACCTAACAGGTACGACACTGGCAACAGGCCTACCGTTTGCTGCTAAACAGCACGCTGAAAGCTTTGCAAAAATCCAGAGTGCACTGTTTGTTGAATGTGATGACATGCGTCAATCTGGCTGTTCTGCCCTAGACCTATGCTACCTAGCTGCTGGCCGTATCGACGGTGTATTCAAGCTAGGCCTTAAGCCTTGGGAAATCGCCGCAGGTGAACTAATCGCGCGTGAAGCTGGTGCTATCTGTACTGACTTTACTGGCAACACTAACTACCTGACTTCTGGCAACATCGTTGCTGGTCCAGCACGTGTAGTGAAGCCTCTGCTTAGCAAAATCCGTGAACACGGTAGCGAAGCACTGAACAAGTAATCCTCGGATTACCGGAATATAAAAAACGCCCCTGCGCACAGGGGCGTTTTTTTTGGCTTGAAAGCAGGTGCGAGTTTAAAGGGGCGAGAGCCGAGTAAGGGCAAAGAGCCTAATAGCTGTGGTCCTGTGGTCCTGTGGTCCTGCAGGCAGGATGCCATTGCACATTCGAGATACAAGCTTCCCCTACTCGAATCTCGCCACTCGCCACTCGCCACTCGCCACAGCTTTATTTCCATAGGATCTCAGGGCCATAGGTCCGATTTTGTTTTTGCTTTTTCGCTCTGATTCGCCTCTCGTTCCTCGACGCGAAGCATGACTCGTTCCTGCTCTATCCCCATAGGACCTCAGAGCCATAGCACCGCTTTTTCTCTTCCGCTCTTACTCGATACTCGTCCCTATCAACTCGCCCCTGATCTACCCATACAAAAACGGAGCCTTTCGGCTCCGTTTGTCATTTCGCTAAATTCAACACTGTGCCTTATGGCATTGCGTCGAATTCTTCGCCTTCTTTATCTACTGGCGTTGGCATCAAGTGCTCACGCTTGATACCCAACTTCAACGACAGGGCGGATGCCACGTAGATTGAAGAGTAAGTACCGACAGTGATACCGATCAGCAATGCTGTCGCGAAGCCGTGGATCATGTTACCACCCTTCAAGAACAGCGCGATAACCACGAACAAGGTCGTCGCCGATGTGATAAGGGTACGGCTCAATGTTTGTGTGATTGAGCTGTTTAGCACCTCTACCGCATCGTCTTTACGCATCTTGAGGAAGTTCTCACGAATACGGTCAAAGACCACGATGGTATCGTTGAGCGAGTAACCGACGACCGTCAGCAAAGCTGCGACAATGGTCAGGTCAATTTCGATCTGCGTGAACGAGAAGATACCAATGGTAATGATAACGTCGTGTGCCAATGCCAATACCGCACCTGCAGCCAAACGCCATTCGAAACGCACCGATACGTACAGCAGGATACACAGCAATGAAACCAGAATAGCCAGGCCACCCGCTTCCGCTAGCTCATCACCCACGTTCGGACCGACGAATTCGATACGACGCATCTCAACCGTTTGGCCTGTGCCTGTTTTCAATGCCGCGATGATTTGGTTACCCAAATCTTCGCTTTTCACATTTTCACGAGGCTGCAAACGCACCATGACGTCACGCGCGGTACCGAAGTTCTGCACAATGGCATCACCAAAGCCTGCGCCTTCCAAGGATTCACGGATTTTAGGCAGATTAGCCGGCTCTTCAAAGCCCACTTCAATCAGCGTACCACCGGTGAAATCTAGACCCCAGTTCAGTTTTTGGGTGGTCACTGTGGCAATTGCCGCAATGATCATAAAGGCAGAAAGGAAGAAAGCTCCTTTTGACCAGCGCATAAAATCGATCGTTTTATCCGCTTTCATTAATTGAAACATGTCAGCGTCTCCTTAGATCGATAGCTTATCGACGCGCTTACCGCCGTAAACCAAGTTAACCAGTGCTCGCGTACCGACAATGGCCGTGAACATGGACGTAATGATACCGATAGACAGTGTAACTGCGAAACCTTTCACCGCGCCTGTACCCACTGCGAACAAAATAATCGCGGTGATCAGGGTGGTTAAGTTGGCATCGGCAATCGTACTGAAGGCATTTGCATAACCTTGCTGAATCGCATGCTGTGGGCTGCGACCATCGCGCAGTTCTTCACGAATACGTTCGAAGATCAATACGTTGGCATCGACTGCCATACCGACGGTCAGTACGATACCGGCAATACCAGGCAACGTCATAGTCGCGCCTGGAATCATCGACATGATGCCAATGATCAACACAAGGTTCATCATCAGTGCGGCGTTCGCAAACAGACCAAAACGACGGTAATAGAACAGGGTAAACAACATAACGGCTAGCATGCCCCACATCATCGCCTGTAGACCCATATCGATGTTCTGCTGACCCATAGATGGACCAATCGTACGTTCTTCTACAATCGAGATAGGCGCAATCAACGCACCCGCACGCAACAGTAGCGCCAGGTTATGTGCTTCCGCTTGTGAGTCAATCCCGGTAATACGGAAGTTACGTCCCAGCGCCGTTTGAATGGTCGCTTGGTTGATCACTTCTTCGTGTTTTTCCAGAATCACTTTGCCGCTTGGATCGCGCTTGCCGCTGTCTTTGTATTCGGTAAAGACCGTCGCCATCAGCTTGCCCACGTTATTACGTGAGAAGGCTGTCATCTTGCTACCACCTTCGCTGTCTAGCGAGATGTTCACTTGAGGACGACCGTATTCATCAGCACTTGAGCTCGCATCAGTAATGTGCGAACCCGCAAGGATCACACGCTTTTTCAACACGACAGGTGCTTCATCACGCGTGAACTTCACTTCACTGCCCGCCGGTACACGACCCGCTGCAGCGGCAGCCAAATCGACATTGCTGTCAACTTGACGGAATTCCAGTGTCGCTGTTGCGCCCAGAATTTCCTTCGCACGTGCGGTATCTTGCACGCCAGGTAGTTCAACCACGATACGGTTGGCGCCTTGACGCTGTACCAATGGCTCTGCTACACCCAGTTCATTCACACGATTACGTAAAATAGTGATGTTCTGCTCAACCGCATAGTTGCGAATTTCTTGCAAACGGGCATCGGTGAATGTCGCAGTAAGTACAAAGCGGTTATTACGTTCGCTATCGGTGAACACCATGTCAGGGTGCAACTTCGCCAACGTTTTTTCTGCGTCGCTGAGTCGCTCACTGTCACGTAGGCGTACTTCTACCGAGTCCTTGGTTTTGCTAATGGCGCTATAACGAATTTTCGCTTCACGCAGCTCAGTTCGGAATGTTTCTTCCTGCTGACCCAATAGCTTTTCCATCGCCGCATCCATGTCCACTTCCATCAAGAAGTGCACCCCGCCACGAAGGTCAAGACCCAGTTTCATTGGAGACGCGCCAATCGACTGTAGCCATGTCGGCGTAGACGGCGCAAGGTTCAAGGCAACAACAAACTTGTCGCCCAGTTCTTCATTCAGAATATCGCGAGCACTAATTTGTGTATCAGTGTCGTTAAAGCGGACCAGTACAGTACCGTTTTCGAATGCGACAGATTTGTAAGAGATGTGATTTTGTTTTAAATCTTCGGTGACTGCATCCAACGTCGACATATCTGCCGAGGCGCCACGCGCCCCGGAGATTTGTATCGCTGGATCTTCACCGTAAACATTGGGAAGTGCATAAAGCAAACCGATGATCAGTGTAAACACTACCATCAGATTCTTCCACAAGGGATAACGGTTTAGCACTGCTGTGATCCTTCAAAGCAAATTGTTACAGAGACTTCATCGTGCCTTTTGGCAAAACGGCTGAAATGAAGTCTTTCTTGATAGTAACTTCAGTTGAGTCATTTAGCGCAATAACGATGTAGTCGTTTTCTTCCGATACTTTCGTGATTTTACCCACTAGGCCACCGTTAGTCAGAACTTCATCACCTTTGCCCATAGAAGACATCAGAGATTTATGATCTTTAACACGTTTTGCCTGTGGACGGTAAATCATGAAATAGAAAATGACCGCGAATAGGCCAAGCATGATGAAAAGCTGCATGCTGCCACCTTGTGGTGCACCTTCTGCTGCTGCGTGTGCTTGAGAAATCAGACTCATTTACTAACGTCCTCGATTATTGGTTATCATTTAATGGTGGAACTTCACGATCACGACGCGCGTAGAATTCTTCTACAAATGCATCGAAACGATCTTCGTCAATCGCCTTGCGGATACTTTCCATCAAACGCTGGTAGTAACGCAAGTTGTGGATTGTATTCAATCGCGCACCTAGAATTTCATTACACTTATCTAGGTGGTACAGATACGCCTTCGTATAGTTGCGACAAGTGTAACAGTCACACTGCGGATCGAGAGGGGTTGTATCTGTTTTATGTTTCGCATTACGGATCTTGATCACACCGCCAGTCACAAATAGGTGACCATTACGGGCATTTCGGGTCGGCATAACGCAGTCGAACATGTCGATACCGCGACGAACACCTTCCACCAAATCTTCCGGTTTGCCTACACCCATTAGGTAACGAGGTTTGTCTACCGGCAGTTTTGGACACGTGTGCTCAAGAATACGGTGCATGTCTTCTTTTGGCTCACCCACGGCAAGACCGCCCACGGCATAGCCGTCAAAGCCAATCTTCGTCAGACCTTCAACAGACACATCACGCAAATCTTCGTACACACCGCCCTGCACAATACCAAACAAAGCATTTTTGTTTTCTTGGCGATCAAATTCGTTACGGCTACGCTGTGCCCAACGCAATGACATTTCCATCGATGTTTTCGCTTCATCATGCGTCGCAGGATACGGCGTACATTCATCAAAAATCATCACAACATCAGAGCCAAGATCGTATTGGATTTGCATTGATTTCTCAGCATCCATGAAGATCTTGTCACCGTTAACAGGGTTACGGAAATGCACACCCTCTTCCGTGATTTTACGCATTGCACCCAAGCTAAATACCTGGAAGCCGCCTGAATCGGTCAGGATAGGACCCTGCCAGTTCATGAAGTCATGCAAGTCACCGTGCATTTTCATCACTTCCTGACCCGGACGTAGCCACAAGTGGAACGTGTTACCCAGCAGGATTTGTGCGCCGGTTTCTTTTACTTCTTCCGGCGTCATGCCTTTAACCGTACCGTACGTACCCACAGGCATGAATGCAGGGGTTTCTACCGTACCGCGTTCAAACTGCAGACGACCACGACGGGCGCGCCCTTGCGTTTTATCTAATTCAAATTTCACAAAGCCTCCAACAGCCAGAGAAACAATCTGACATATCCTCCCCGACCCGACGGGGTCAAGGATACTTTACATACTCTGGCATGTAGCCAGATGTACAGACTAATGGCCGGCCACACAACAGCAACCGGCCTTTTTCCACTAGGCATAAAGCCTCGCGGAAGAATGCAATGGTGAGATTTTAGTCAGCACGCTATTTTCCGCACCACCTAAAAACACAAAGGCTGCATTTTAGCAAATGCAGCCTTAAGTCACACTGAATTTAATAACAGAAAGCGTGATTAATTCGTTTGTCGTGTGATAAACATCGAATCGCCATAACTGAAGAAACGGTATTGATTTTCAACCGCTTGCAAGTAGGCATTCATGGTGTGGTCGTAACCCGCAAACGCGCTGACCAGCATGATCAACGTCGATTCAGGTAAGTGGAAGTTGGTGATCAATACATCCACCAGCTGGAACTGGTAACCCGGAAAAATGAAGATCTCGGTATCACCAAAAAACGGCTTCAATTCTGTGCCCTTTTTCAGTGCATCTTGCGCCGCACTTTCCAGTGAGCGTACTGATGTGGTACCCACTGCCACCACACGACCGCCATTGGCTTTCGTCTCTTGAATCGCTTGTACAACCTCTTCGGGTACTTCCACGTATTCAGCATGCATGTGATGATCATGAATACTGTCAACACGCACAGGCTGGAACGTACCCGCGCCCACGTGCAAGGTCACGAACGCAAAGTTCACGCCTTTTTCTTTCAGCGCCGCCATCAATGCATCATCGAAATGCAGACCTGCGGTAGGTGCGGCAACCGCACCCGGTTTCGCGTTGTACACCGTCTGATAACGCTCTTTATCTGCATCTTCATCAGGACGGTCAATGTACGGAGGCAGGGGCATGTGGCCCACGTCTTCCAAAATTTCCAACACGGTTTTATCGCTGTTAAAGCGAATTTCAAACAACGTATCGTGACGGGCGACCATCTCAGCCTGATATTCACCCTTTTCACCCAACAGCAGTTCATTACCCGGCTTTGGCGATTTAGAGGCACGCACGTGCGCAAGGATGGTTTTGTCATCCACCATACGCTCAACAAGCACTTCTAATTTACCGCCTGACGCTTTTTGGCCAAACAAGCGCGCAGGGATCACGCGGGTGTTATTGAAAACCAACAAATCACCAGCTTGTACTAAATCCAGTACATCTTTGAAGCTTTTATGCGCTAATTCGCCGCTATTACCGGTTAATTGCAGCAAGCGGCTCGCAGTACGCTCAGCGTGTGGATAACGAGCAATCAGCTCATCAGGAAGGTCAAAATGAAAATCAGAAACTTGCATCGTTAGGGCCCTAAATTACAGCAAGCGGGTAGTATAGGCTGCCTCACTGCAAGATCAAGCAAAGATCACCTGACCGGGCCCAATGCAAGATTGTGCGATTACATGTACGGTTAATGGCGGCGGCGTAAGCGTGCTAATCCGCCTAAAACCAGCAGTGATAACCACCCCATCAGACCACCGCTGTCATCATTGTTCCAGCCATCCGGGAAAACAATCACGCCTTCTCCTTCACCCGCGCCGCTGTAGTCTGACAAAAACGGATCTGCGGTATACGTCGCCGTTTGTTGTGGCAACGCCCCTACATTCTGTTCAATCCAGTCACGGTACGTCGCTGTCTCGGTATACACCCCTGGCAGACGCCCGGCACACCCTTCACCAAAGCTCACCAGCCCCACCAAACGCAAGCCGAAATCGCTGTCAGCAAGGGCTTGCGGATCTTGCCATACCAGTGGCCCCCCCGAATCCCCAAAACAGCTGTCTCGGGCGAGCTCCGGTGACACCGACCCAGCACAGAGATAAATCGGGTAATCCAAGACATTGATATTGGATCCCCACAGCTGATCACAGCGGCTATCCGGCACACCCGATAGCAAGGTTTGGCGTAAACGGGTCGAACCAGAATTGGACTCACTGACAGAGGTACTGCCCCAGCCAGATACCAACAGATTGGCTACGCGTTCGGCATTATCCACCCAACCATTGGCAAACTCGTTATCGACACGATCTTGTTCTGCTTCAGAAGCGATAGCAATGGGTATCGCCCCTTCAGGCAGCGGATCACGCAAATGCAAAATCGCAATATCATTGGCAAAACGTGACGAGTTATAAGCAGGATGCAGGATCACACGACTAACCGCGATAGAGGTACTGCGGCTGGCATTAAAGATACTGGTGATACCGCCCCACACCATGACATCTTCCGGCAAGACGGTTGTGCCACCATTTCGCATGCAATGGGCAGCCGTGATCACAACATCTTGACGCACGACCACCCCCCCACAGATAAAGGTACGTTCAGTGCCACTGTCATCACGGAAGGTCATATTGATATACGCTTGCCACGGTAACTCGCCCCCTTCCGACTCAATCCCCCCGATGATCCGAGGCTGGAATACGGGTTCTTCAGCATTCACGGTCAACGGCAGCAAGGCTGACCAACATAACAAAATAAACAACAGCTTAGGCATATCAATATTCCTATGTGGCATGTCATGTATTAAGTATATTGCAGATTCTCAAATTTAACGTTTGAGAAACCAATGAGACACAAAGAAATAACTTGTCGATTATTTGACTGGGGTCATAGGTGAGAACGATAGGATTCGCTACAGTCAAAAGGTAAGCAGTGCAATATTAGAAAAAATGATAAGCCTGCAGGTGCGGGCAATAAGGAGGCGATATGTTTACCGTTGCTGATATGATGACCCCTCACCCATATACCCTAAGCGCATCCCACACGCTGGCAGATGCGAAACGCTTGATGGACGAGCACCACATCCACCATATTCCCATTACCGATAAAGATAACGCATTGGTTGGCTTGGTCAGTCAGCGCGATATTTTAGCCGCACAAGAGTCGAGCTTAGAGCGGCTCTCCACCAGCCCGCTCATTACCGCACTGGATATTCCTCTGGAAAATGCCATGCACCGCGATTTACGCAGCGTCTCCCCATTAGCCGGATTAAAAGACGCCGCCTTGTATATGCAAAAATACCGTATTGGCTGTTTGCCCATTGTCAGCCACAATGAACTGGTAGGGATCATCACCGATACCGACTTTGTCTCTATCGCGATTAATCTACTGGAAATCCAAGAAGAGGTTGAACCCGTCGAGCATGACGCTGAAGAGTTTTAAGCAAGCCCTATTACACACGGCACCGCCAGCCAGAAAGCCTCACGCATGAACTTTCTGGCTCACCTGCATCTCGCGTACCACTGCAACAGTCACCTAATGGGCAATATTCTGGGCGACTTTGTTCGCGGCGATCCCTTTCGCCAATACAGCCAACCGGTCGCCCAAGGGATTGCGCTGCACCGTTTCGTCGACAGCTATATTGATGCGCTGCCTGCGGTGTTAGCCTGCCGCCAACGTTTTACGCCCGACACGCGACGGGTCAGTGGGATCGCGTTGGATCTGGCATGGGATCATTTTCTGGCCAAGCATTGGAATCTGTATGACCCCCACCCCCTGTCCACCTTTGTGAGCGACGCACAACGGGCATTTGAACAGTTTGAGGAAAACCCGCCGCCCCCGTTCACCGCGATGATGCAACGCATGTGGCAGCAACAATGGCTGGTGCAATATCAACACATCGGCACGATTGAGCTCGCCTTAGAAAGAATGGCGATACGGCGGCCACGCCTGCACCAGTTGGCGGAGTGTCCGGCGGTGATCCACCAGCACTATGACGCCTTAGAACAGCAATTCCATACGATTTATCCGCAAGTGCAACACGCCGCGAAGCAATTTACCGAGCAGCAATTTCTCGCATCAAAATGAGGCGTTGTTATAAAACGTGATAACGGGCTTATTATCATTGTTATCTGGGGTGCCGAGATGCAGTCGGCTGAAATTGATTTCACACCCAATAAGGCGGGTGCTGGTTGACTGGTTAGGGGATATTTTGAAATGAAAGGGATGATCGGTACTGAGGCTCTGTTCCAAGAAATGCATCGCACGCTGGGTGTCATGCTTATAGTTCAACTTCGTCATTTTATGGCGTAACGCATCCACCAGAGAATCACTTTGAATATCGAACCGGAAGGTAATGTTCTCACACACCAGTTCCGTATCTTTAGGCGTGCGATAATCACTGATCGTCGGCTCTTTTTTCATGACGCGTAGCGTAACGGTCCACGGCGTCACCTCGGTGATATTCCCGACTTGACCTCGCCAAAAATGGGATTCCGCCAGGGTTGGCAAGCTGATCATCGCCAGCAATAAATAACCTACTTTCTGCATCACTCACCACGACGAAAAATACCGCCCATAACAAACCCATGCCGCCAAATACGCAACGGCATCGCCTGTGCAGAACGAACTTACCCAGAAACAAAAACTGTAACGCGTTGAATTAAACCACAATTAATCGAGATTTTGGCAACAACACTGAAATCGGCATCAACAACTGACACATTAGCGAGTCACTTCACACCGCCTTGCAACAGCGATCCTCTGATTACCGCACACGCTATTGATAAAAAAGAAAAGGAGCGTGCATAACACGCTCCTTTAACGTTGATACCGTTAATATAAGTGGTGACTACACTAGAACTGATCTTCTTCCGTTGAGCCTGTTAACGCCGTGACGGATGAATTCCCCCCCTGAATAGTGTTGGTCATCTTGTCGAAGTAACCGGTCCCCACTTCTTGCTGGTGAGCAACAAAGGTATAGCCTTTTTCTGCCGCTTCAAATTCAGGACGCTGCACTTTTTCCACGTAGTGGCGCATGCCTTCACCCTGCGCATACGCATGAGACAATTCAAACATGTTGAACCACATGTTGTGGATACCCGCGAGCGTAATGAACTGGTATTTGTACCCCATGTCTGACAATTCTTGCTGGAACTTGGCAATCGTCTCGGCATCCAGGTTCTTTTCCCAGTTGAACGATGGCGAGCAGTTGTAAGCCAGTAGCTGATCGGGGTATTGCGCATGAATGGCTTCAGCAAACTTACGCGCTTCTTCCAAACACGGTTTCGCCGTTTCACACCAAATCAAATCCGCGTACGGAGCATACGCCAAACCACGGGCAATGGCCTGATCGATGCCGGCACGCACACGGTAGAAACCTTCCGCCGTACGCTCCCCAGCAATGAAGTCTTTATCATACGGATCGCAATCTGATGTCAGCAAATCGGCAGCGTTCGCATCGGTACGGGCAATCACCAGTGTCGTCGTGCCTGCCACATCCGCCGCAAGTCGCGCAGCCACCAATTTTTGCACCGCTTCTTGGGTCGGCACCAACACCTTACCGCCCATGTGACCACATTTTTTCACCGAGGCGAGCTGATCTTCAAAGTGCACCCCAGCCGCCCCTGCGTCGATCATGTTACGCATCAGTTCATAGGCGTTCAGTACCCCGCCAAAACCGGCTTCCGCATCCGCCACAATCGGCAAGAAGTAATCGGTGCCATTTTCTGGTGAGCCACCGTTGGCCCATTGGATCTGATCGGCACGACGGAACGAATTATTAATACGGGTGACCACCGCCGGTACAGAATCCACCGGATACAGGGATTGGTCTGGGTACATGGTTGAGGCGGTATTGTTATCAGCCGCCACCTGCCACCCTGACAGGTAAATAGCTTCAATACCGGCTTTGGCTTGCTGCACTGCCTGCCCCCCAGTCAGCGCGCCAAGGCAATTCACATAGCCTTTTTTCGCGCCACCATTGACTAAATCCCACAGCTTATCCGCCCCGCGCTGGGCAATGGTATTGGCAGGGGCAAACGAGCCGCGCAAGTTAATCACTTCTTCTGCTGAGTAAGTCCGCTTAACGTGTTTCCATCTTGGGTTTTCAGCCCAGTCATTTTCCAATGCTTCGATTTGTTGCTGGCGAGTCAATGTCATGATGATGTCCCTCGTGTCATTCGGCGATCAACCGATCCGTCTATCTGTTGGATTAAACCTATTGGATTAAACGTATTTTGGATTTAACGTATTATTGAAGTACCGCATTGCATTGCTTTCCTGCCCACGCGACCACACTGTTCGGTCAAACGACGGGCAATGTACTTTTGCTCTTATTATTCATTTCACTGATGCATTCAATGCTTGTGCTAAGACAAATACTCATAACCCGGTAGCGTCAAGAAGTTCACTAATTCTTCGCTGGTGGTCAGCCGTAGCATCATCGCGGCCGCTTCGTCATAGCGCCCTTGCTGGAAGACGTCTTCCCCTAATTCCTGTGCCAATACACTCATTTCTTCATATAGCATTTGCTCAAACAGCACTGCCGTCACCACTTGGCCATTGCTTAGCGTTTTGCCGTGCTTGATCCACTGCCAAATGGACGCACGGGAGATCTCGGCGGTGGCTGCATCTTCCATCAAACCATAAATCGGCACACAGCCATTGCCGTTGATCCATGCTTCAATGTATTGCACGGCAACGCGGATGTTGTGGCGCATGCCGTCTTCGGTCCGTTCCCCGTCACACGGCGTCAGCAGTTCTGCCGCCGTAATGGGCGCATCGGCGTGGCGATCAACATCAAGCTGATTAGCACGAGTACCCAATGCGTCATCAAAAACCGCCCTTGCCGTGCTGGCCAGTCCCGGATGGGCAACCCATGTGCCATCATGGCCATTGGTGGCTTCCAAGGCTTTATCGGTCTGAATTTTGTTCAGCACCCAAGCATTACGCTCAGGCTCTTTTGATGGAATGAAGGCCGCCATCCCCCCCATGGCAAAGGCGCCGCGGTGGTGACAGGTTTTCACCAGTAAACGGGAATAGGCATTCAGGAATGGCTTGTCCATGGTCACCACTTGGCGATCCGGCAAGATGCGATCAGGGTGATTACGCAGCGTTTTTATATAGCTGAAAATGTAATCCCAACGGCCGCAGTTCAGCCCGACAATGTGCTCTTTCAAGCTGTAGAGGATCTCATCCATTTCAAACACGGCAGGCAGAGTTTCAATTAACACTGTGGCTTTGATGGTGCCACGCGCTAAGCCGACCTCGTCTTCGGCAAAACTAAAGACATCACTCCACCACGCCGCCTCTTGGTAGGCTTGCAGTTTAGGCAGGTAAAAATACGGGCCGCTGCCTTTTTCCAGCAGTGCCTTGTGGTTATGGTAGAAATACAGGCCAAAATCGAGCAAACATCCGGGGATCGGCTCCCCTTCCCACAACAGGTGTTTTTCCGGTAAGTGTAATCCGCGCACGCGACAAATCAGCACCGCGGGATCGTCATCCAACGCATAATGTTTACCGGTTTCTGGCTGGGTATAAGCAATGGTACCGTTCACGGCATCGCGTAAGTTACGCTGTCCATCCAACACCGCTGACCACGCTGGCGCAAAGGAATCTTCAAAGTCCGCCATGAACACTTTTACATCGGCATTGAGCGCATTAATCACCATTTTCCGCTCAACGGGGCCGGTGATCTCTACGCGGCGATCTTGTAAGTCAGCAGGGATCGATTGGATCTGCCAATCACCTTGGCGGATTGCTTGTGTCTCAGGCAGAAAATCAGGCAGTACACCGGCATCAATGGCATGCTGACGCGCCTCTCGTGCCGCGAGTAATTCAGGAATGCGGACCGCAAAGCGCTGCACTAATCGCTCGACAAACAACAGCGCGTCATCCGTCAGTATTTCCGACTGCTCAGCATTGAGCGGGGTTTGTAATGATAACTTCACTTCATGGTTTGACGCGTGTCTGTCCATTCTGCTTAACTCCCTTAAGACTGTCACTAAATCACTACATATCAACTTGTAACCAGGCAGTCTTGATACCCAACCCACTGCCTTTCGAACCAAAACAGGTTTTTTACCCTGCCGTAACACGGACTCTATTGCAACTTAGCCCTCAATGCGTCGCCGTACAAAAAACCAATCAACACCCATAAATTCAAACAGTTAGAAATAACCCATTAAAAACCCAATGCCCTGTATTGGTTAACTTTTCAGGTGAATAGTCGGTTTTACGCAAATAACACGCTCAACAGCAAAAAGTGTAGCGAGTTACGTAAATTAATTACCACAAGCGCATTTAAAACAACCGTATAAAATTGTGTTTCAAACAACGGGCAAATAAAGACTGGTATAAGAGTGATTAAAAAACAAACACTAATTGTGAGCAAAATGGCACTTTTATACAGAAAAGGCATATAGAGAAAAGTGAATCGCGCTGTTTATTCGCAGAGAGAAATAGAATAAACCCACAAAATCCCCCCGCAGCGATCGCTATGCAACATGAGGAAATATCACGAAGTAGATAGGGGAAAGCATAATGTGCCAAAAACACTGAAACGTGATTGGCACACCGAAATAAGAAGGGTAAAGAGGGGGCTTAGAGTAAACCGGCAACGATATCAGCAAGCGTACGAAATGTCCGCGTTCGGCTGGATGTCGGACGCCATACCAAGCCAATTTCACGGTATGCTTCTTCCTGACCCGGCGGCTCTACGACCACCAAGTTTTGGTTATGCAGTAAACCATGATCAATCGCCATTTGCGGGATAAAGGTGGTGCCCAACCCATTGGCCACCATTTGTACCAACGTATGTAAGCTAGTCGCCGTAAAAGGGTTTATCTTCTCTTTGGTGGTCAAACGGCACGCCGACACCGCGTGATCGGTCAGGCAATGCTCTTTTTCAAGCAAGAATACCGACTCGTCAGGCAAATCCGCATACCGTAACGGAACACTGACCTGATCAACCTGATTTTTGCTGATCACCATTTTAAAGGCATCGCGTCCCACCACTTGGCTGTGCATGCCGTTGATCTCAACGGGCAACGCCAGAATCAACACATCCATTTCGCCGTTGCGCAGAGCCGCTAATAAATTAGTGGTGGTGTCTTCTCGCAACAACAAGTTCAGTTGAGGATAACTGCGATTCACCTCTTGCACGAGGTCACACAACAAAAACGGCGCAATCGTCGGAATGCAGCCCACCCGGAGTTGCCCTTCCATGCCATCACCGTGGCATTTGGCCAATTCCATCAGATCTTGGCTGCGTGCCAGCAACTCACGACTGCGGATCACGACATCTTCCCCAGTTGAGGTAAAGACGAGCGATTTGTTGTCGCGTTCAATCAACTGGCACCCCACCAGCTCTTCCAGGTTTTGCACTCCAGAACTTAACGTGGATTGGCTAACAAAACATTTCTTGGCAGCCTCGCCAAAATGGCGGGTTTCAAACAATGTCACAAGGTAATGGAGCTGTTTTAAAGATGGAAATTTGTTCATCGTATTTTTCGATTACATCAATCTGTTTATTCCGCTTTTTTCAATCTACCAGTTTCGCTATAGTTTGTCTCGTCCCAAGCATCGAGCTTATCGGAGATGATAAGCATTAACGAATTTTTAGGAGCGCCATCATGGTACTAGTAGGTCGTCAAGCACCAGATTTTACTGCTGCAGCTGTTCTTGGTAACGGTGAAATTGTTGATAACTTCAACTTTGCAGAATTTACTAAAGGTAAAAAAGCGGTAGTTTTCTTCTACCCACTAGACTTCACTTTCGTATGTCCTTCAGAGCTAATCGCTTTCGACAAGCGTTTTGAAGACTTCCAAGCGAAAGGCGTAGAAGTGATTGGTGTTTCTATCGACTCTCAGTTCTCTCACAACGCATGGCGTAACACTGCAGTAGAGAACGGCGGTATCGGCCAGGTGAAATACCCATTGGTTGCTGATATTAAGCACGAAATCTGTAAAGCATACGATGTTGAGCACCCAGAAGCAGGCGTTGCTTTCCGTGGTTCTTTCCTTATCGACGAAGATGGCCAAGTTCGCCACCAAGTTGTTAACGACCTACCACTAGGCCGTAACATCGACGAAATGCTACGTATGGTTGATGCCCTAAACTTCCACCAGAAAAACGGTGAAGTATGTCCTGCACAGTGGGAAGAAGGCAAAGCCGGTATGGACGCGTCACCAAAAGGTGTTGCTGACTACCTATCTGAGCACACTGCAGACCTAGGCAAGTAATGACCGACACTGACACCATGCTCACGGTGTTAGGGCAATAAACGTATAAACGTAAAGCCAAGAAGTCAGCTCAAAGCAAAAAATAAATGAGGCCCGGACACACCGGGCCCTTTTTGTATCTGCCGTTTATCATTTCAACACTACTCACTTCTAATTTTTCACACTGACTCATCGCTCATCCAGATAATCTCCTCTACACTGCTTTCACCCTTTATTCCCCCAATAACAATCATGAAAATCAATCACCTCGAAGTCTGTATCGATAATATTGAATCGCTCCATTATGCTCAGCTGGGTGGCGCCACCCGCATTGAACTGTGTAGCGCATTAGCACTGGGCGGCTTAACGCCGAATGTCGGCTTAATGCAACTTGCAGCGAAACATGCCACCATTCCGGTTTACGCCATGATCCGTCCGCGTCAGGGGGATTTTTTCTTCTCTGAAGATGACAAAGCAATCATGCTGGCTGACATTCATGCGGCTAAACAGGCCGGTCTTGCGGGTGTCGTTGTGGGCGTGCTCAATGCCGACAGTACCGTTGACCACGATTTACTACGCGAGCTGTGCCTAGCCGCCAAAGGCATGGGCATCACCTTCCACCGTGCGATTGACCAATGTTTAGATCCGATGGCGGCATTGGATATCATTATGCAGCACGGCTGTGAACGCGTACTGACCTCTGGCTTGCAGCCAAACGCCGACGCCGGTATTCCCATGTTGAAATCCATGGTGGACTACTGTGGTTCACGCCTAAGCATCATGGCGGGCGCGGGGGTCACAGCACAGAACGTGGCGCGCATCGTACAGGAAACCGGGGTAACGGAAGTACACCTGTCTGGAAAAAGTACCCGTGCCAGCTTAATGACCGATTACTCTCGCCTTGCCTATATGGGCAGCGCCGATGTGGATGACTTTGCGATTCCCGTTACTGACAGTACAAAGATTGCTGCTGTCGTTAACGCGCTACGCTAACACCTCTCGTCGCCTTCAGGGTTAACACTGGTTAGCCCTGCATCTTCCCTTTCTCTCGACAGTCTCTCACATTCTGTTTTCCCCTACTCTTTCCCCTCACCCCCAAGTTCGCCATCTTGTGTTACTGTTTTGTTATCTGCAGCAAAGAGGGATGGGTTATGACCGCGCAATGCCACAGTAACAAACTCAAAAAGAAAGATTACGAACACGAACTTGAACGCCTGCAAATCGAGCTCGTTAAGCTACAGGAATGGATCAAACAAGGGGGGCTTAAAGTGGTCGTGCTGTTTGAAGGCCGCGATGCTGCAGGTAAAGGCGGCGTGATCAAACGGATCACCGAAAAGCTCAACCCGCGCGTATGCCGTGTCGTTGCCTTGCCGCAACCCACCGAAAAAGAACGGAGCCAATGGTATTTTCAACGCTATGTCGCGCACCTGCCCGCGGCGGGCGAAATGGTACTCTTTGACCGCAGTTGGTATAACCGTGCCGGGGTCGAAAAGGTCATGGGCTTTTGTACCGACGATGAGTACGAAGAGTTTCTACGTTCTTGTCCTGAGTTTGAGCGCATGCTGCAACGCGCGGGGATCATCTTGCTCAAATATTGGTTCTCGGTGTCCGATGAAGAACAAGAAAAGCGCTTTTTAGAGCGGATTCATACCCCCATCAAGCGTTGGAAGTTCAGCCCGATGGACTTAGAGTCCCGCAACCGCTGGGCAGCCTACTCCGCCGCGAAAGATCGTATGTTTGCCTATACCGACACCAAACAGTGCCCATGGTGGGTGGTCGATGCGGACAACAAGAAAAAAGCCCGCATTAACTGCATTTCCCATTTGTTGTCGCACATTCCGTATGAAGACATTCAGTATCCTGAGATCACTCTGCCAGACGTCAATAAAGAGGGCTATGTACGTGCACCGCTGGAACAGCAAACCTTTGTGCCCGATCGCTTTAAATAGCGCGGTTATGCCCCTGTGTGTCACTGATTCCACGTCTTCTTTTTAATCCTATCAACGACCTCTTCCACTCTCCTTTGAGTCATTCATGAAAAGAATGGCTCTGCCTTTTTCTCGAATTATCTCGTTGCTCATCAATGACACTTATCAGCGATATTATGAGCACGCATTAGAGTAAAAATTCGTCAAACCGTATTATCTCTTCGTCGCCAAGGAACACGACAACGAAGAGCAGGATGCTCCCTATAACGGCTTAATTTTAAAAAAGTTCTCACCAAAAATAATGAGCGCATTAAGCCCCTTAACTTTTAGCCAGAGAGTATCCAAAATGAAAAAGACATGTATCGCGTTAACCATCACCAGCCTGTTTTCTGCTAGCCTGTTCGCTGCTGAAATTAGCCCACCGATGGCCAGCACGCCAACACAGCCGATCGAAATTGAACAGCCTGTCAACCCAATTGAGCCAACGCCGTCTCATCCGATTGAAGTGCCACAAACGCCAAGCAATCCAATTGAAGGCCAACCGGCACATCCGGATCTACCAATGACGCCAAGCAACCCGATTGATCAAACACCCACGCACCCAATCGAAGTGCCGCAAACACCAACTAATCCGATAGAAGGCCAACCTGCGCATCCTGATGAGCCAATGCAGCCAACCAATCCTATCGAACAGGCGCCGACCCACCCTATCGAGCCGTCGCCTGAGCATCCGATTGAGCCAGAGATCGATCCTGAGTTTGGCGTGGCACCCAAATCGAATGAATCGGTACGTATTGATTCACTCGAGAAAAGCTTCAATGCCTTTGCCGATGAAACCAACCGCCGTTTTGCCGAAGTGGATGAGCAAATGGATGGGATCCGAGCGGGCCTTCATGCTGTGACCAATGCCAGGCCGTTCGTGACATCCGGCGAATTTGCGGTCGGGGCGGGTATCGGGTTTGCGGGCTCGAAAGAAGCGCTTGCAATTGGCGGGGCCTACGGCATTAACTCTCAACTGAGTGTCTCTGGCACGTTCCACTATGAAAACAGCGGTAAGTACTCATCATCAGACGTTGCCGGTGGCGTCGGCTTGCAGTACAGCTTTAAATAACGTTCAGCACCGCATGCAGGGTGGCCGCTCTTAATGACAAACAAGGTCATGACAAACGAGGTTATAACCAGCTAAGTCATAGCGGCTACCCATAACAACATAATGCCACTTCTATCATTAACCCTGTTGGTTACTCTCGCCCCACGCCGTGCTCGCGCTGGGGCTTTTTTGCTTATCTCGACAACCTTGCCGGCTTACCACCCTCTCATTCCCGTCTTCTCGTTTTGCACAAGCATGCTGGCCTCACAAAAAATATATGCTAACGTAACCCGAGAAGGTACATGAAAGAAAGAGTGGGTATGGCCAAGGATCGCTTCACTAATTTAGATTTGAATTTATTACGCACGTTTATCGTGATTGCCCAAGAGCAAAATCTGCGCAAAGCCTCTGCACGGCTGTTTGTTACTCAACCCGCGATGAGTCATGCTTTGCAACGCCTCAGGCACCATTTTGATGACGAGCTGTTCACCAAAGCCCGCCATGGTCTGACGCCCACCCCATATGCCGAACGCCTTTACCAGCAACTCAGCCCCGTGATGGACCACTTAGCCCGCACCCTCAATACCAGCGAGATGTTCTCACCGGCCGAACTCGATGGCAAAATACGTATCGCGTTATCGCCGCAATTTCTAGCGTCTATCGGCAGCCAGTTATATCTGCACATACACCAAGCCGCACCGAACCTGCAGGTGGAAATCGTCAATTGGTCAAAAACCACGATGCTGGAGATTGTACAGGGCGAGATACTGTTAGGATTGAACTATGACATTCCCGCCACCAGTAAAGCATTGGTGCGCAGGAAATTAATGGATGGTGAAGCCAGCGTGTATGTGCGTAAGGATCACCCTTACCCTCACGCCAGCATCGGTTTAGAAGATGCGGCACAGTATGCCTTTGCCTGTTTGATCATTCCTGATCGCACAGAACAAGTCTCTGATGTCGAACGCCTGTTCGCCCACCATCAGCTTACGGCGAAGATAGGCTTTCGCTCCACCTCCGCACACACGGTGTTAGAGGTGGTAAAAGAAACGGATATGCTGTTCCCTTGCATTCATGATTTGCTCAATCACGAACACGATGCCTTTCGTAAAATCACCGTCACGCTGGCAGCCAATGAGCAGTACTATGACATCGTCGCGTTTTATCCCTACAGTAACCACAAGGATCCACTCACGTTGTGGCTCACTGGATTGATCGATGATTTGCTAGCGCAGCGGTCAACGTAACCTCTGCATACCCTCTGCGCTACCTCTTCGCAGACTCTGCCGTCACCCCAATTTTAGGATATCTTCGATTTCCTCTGGCGAGGTATGACGTACGTCTTTGCCTTTGACGAAATAGATGATGTATTCGCAGATATTCTGACAACGGTCACCCACGCGCTCAATGGAGCGTGCAGACCACATCACCTGCAACACATTTGGAATAGAACGCGGATCTTCCATCATGTAGGTCATCAATTGACGGATGATCGCTTCATATTCACGGTCAATGCGGTCATCTTCCTGATACACCTGAATCGCCGCTTTCACATCCATACGCGCAAACGCATCCAGCACTTCATGCAGCATACGCACAGCGTGCTGGCCCAAGGCTTCCAGAGACACTAGCAAGTTATATTGCTTGTTGGTGAAGTTTTCCAGCGCCACTTTGGCAATGCTTTCTGCCACATCACCAATGCGTTCCAAATCCGTAATGGTCTTGATGATGGCGATCACCAAGCGTAAATCGCTGGCGGTCGGCTGACGTTTGGCAATAATACGGCTGCACGCTTCATCAATCGCCACCTCCATCGCATTCACTTTGTGATCGTCTTTGATCACACGACGTGCGAGCTCTGCATCTTGTTTGTGCATCGCTTTTAAGGCATCTGCCAATTGCTGCTCAACCAGTCCGCCCATCGCTAACACGTGGCTTCGGATACTCTCCAGCTCAGCATTAAACTGACCGGAAATATGACGGCCAAGGCTAAAATTATCTAACATCTGCGGCTCCTTAACCGTACCGGCCCGTAATGTAATCTTCGGTACGTTTCTCTTTCGGGGTGGTAAATATATCATTGGTGCTGGTGTATTCCACCAGCTCGCCCATGTGCATGAACGCCGTATTATCGGATACTCGCGCCGCTTGTTGCATGTTGTGGGTCACAATAATCACGGTATATTTGTTTTTGAGATCGTTAATCAACTCTTCAATGGTCAGGGTCGAGATCGGATCCAACGCCGAGGTCGGTTCATCCAACAACAACACTTCCGGCTCAATCGCAATGGCTCGCGCAATCACCAAACGTTGTTGCTGACCGCCCGACAGGCCGAAGGCGTTTTCATGTAGACGGTTTTTCACCTCGTCCCACAAGGCGGCGGCGCGCAGTGAATTTTCTACCGCATCATCGAGCACGCGACGGTTCTTCACCCCTTGCAAACGTAAGCCGTAAATCACGTTCTCATAAATGGATTTTGGAAACGGATTCGGACGCTGAAACACCATGCCGACACGACGGCGCAATGACGCCACATCCACATGGTCATCATAAATGTTCTGGCCGTGCAGCATGATCCTGCCGTTGACCTGACAGCCTTCTACCAGCTCATTCATCCGGTTAATGCAGCGCAGCAACGTCGATTTACCGCAGCCCGATGGGCCGATAAACGCCGTTACCTGCCCTTTGGCGATCCGCATGTTAATGTTATACAACGCTTGGTGACGGCCATAATGCAGATCCAGTCCCTCAATCGACAGCGCCGTTTTTTCTTCGGGCAGCTTGGATAAGTCGACCGGCTCAAACAGGCCTATGGGTGAATTGATTGAAAACATACTCTTTCCTGAATCTCATTATTGCTCTAACGAGCGAAATTTCTCACGCAAGTGGTTACGGATACCAATAGCGGTTAAGTTCAAGCCGATGATCACCGTCACCAATAAAAAGGAGGTGGCATACACCAACGGTCTTGCGGCTTCCACGTTCGGGCTCTGGAAGCCAACATCATATATATGATAACCAAGATGCATGAACTTACGATCTAAATGCAAATAAGGGAAGTGACTGTCTATCGGCAGCGACGGCGCCATTTTGACCACCCCCACCAGCATCAGTGGTGCCACTTCACCGGCGGCTCGGGCCACCGCCAGAATCAAACCGGTCATGATCGCCGGGCTCGCCATCGGCAGGACAATCTTCCACAACGTTTCCGATTGGGTCGCGCCCAACGCCAATGACCCGTGACGGATAGAATGCGGGATCCGCGCCAGCCCTTCTTCGGTCGACACAATCACCACCGGCAGCGTCAGGATAGCCAAGGTCAACGCTGACCACAAAATCCCTGGTGTACCAAAGGTGGGAGACGGTAGCTGCTCGGCAAAAAACAGATCATCAATTTGCGCCCCGACCATATACACAAAGAACCCCAGACCAAACACGCCATACACAATCGACGGTACACCCGCGAGGTTAATCACGGCCACACGAATCAACTTGGTAAACGCATTTTTCCCGGCGTATTCATGCAGGTAAACGGCCGCCATAACCCCCAACGGTGTGACAATTACACTCATCAGCAGCACCATGAGCACGGTACCGAAAATAGCAGGAAATACCCCGCCCTCCGTGTTGGCTTCGCGCGGCGCTTCGCTGACAAACTTGCCTAGCTGGTGTACCCAATGCCCCAATTTTCCCCACACGGTCATTTCGTTCGGGTACCAATAATCAAGGATCATTTCGACGGGGATCTTGACCTCTTGCCCACTCATCTCACGCACCACTAAGGTGTCTTTTTCCAAGTGATGGCGCAGTTGACGTAATTGCTCGTCCAAGACAAAGAATTGTGCATCCAGATCTGCGCGCTGGGCGGTGAGAGCCGCGGAAGGGCCTTGCTTGTCGACTTGACGGCGCAGACGTTCAAACTGACGGTTTAGCGCCGTCAGTTCTGTTTTTTCTAAATGGCGAATTTGTTTGCGGATCACTTGGGCATGGGCCAGCTGTTCTGGCAGCTTATCAAGCCCAAGCGGTTGATTGTCATCAAGCAAGGCAACAGGAAACCCGTAGAAACGGCCGTTTTTCAGCCGTTCAATCACCACCGCCCCCGTTGCAGGCGCTTGGTGAGCAATATACGGTTGTAGTACGGTGACAAAATCACTGCCACGTAATTCACGGTTACCGGATTTGATCACGAGGCGATCGACTGTGGGGCCAGTAAAGTCACGGGTATCAATGCCCGCTTCGGTTAATTGGGTCAACGGCACCGCTTGGCGCTGATAAACCTCACCAATCACCGTGTTTGTCTTGCCCTGCTGAACCAGATCAAATTGATACACCGGTGCCGGCCAGAAAAAGCTCAACCCTTTCCAGCCAATCAACAACAACAAGCCCAGTACGGCCAATAAACTGAGACTCACCGCGCCTGCGGTGAGCCAGATCCACGGTGTTCCCGCTTTGAACCACTTAATCATGGTGTATCATTTTCATCGTAAACAGGCTCTTTCCATCAGGGTGAGTCACGTGATGCCCGATCACAGTGAGCTGTATTTTTCGCGTAACCGCTGGCGAACCAGTTCAGCAATCGTATTGAAGAAAAACGTAAAGACAAACAAGACGAAGGCGGCCAGGAACATGATGCGGTAGTGTGAACTGCCGACTTCACTTTCTGGCATTTCAATGGCTATGGTGGCAGACAAAGTCCGCATGCCTTCTAACACGTTCCACTCCATGATGGGTGTGTTACCGGTGGCCATCAGCACGATCATGGTTTCCCCAACCGCACGGCCTAACCCCATCATCACAGCAGAAAAAATGCCCGGACTCGCGGTCAGTAACACCACGCGGGTCAAGGTTTGCCAATGGGTCGCCCCCAATGCTAACGAGCCGCTGGTTAAATGACCCGGCACAGAGAAAATGGCATCTTCGGCAATGGAGAAAATGGTCGGGATCACGGCAAAGCCCATGGCGATACCTACCACCAAGGTATTGCGCTGATCGTATCCCATGCCCCACTCATTCGTCAGGTATACGCGTAAATCGCCAGCAAAAAAGGTGTGTTCAATCACATCACTCAGGGCAAATGCCCCGTAAGTGATCAACACCGACACTGGGATCAATAACAAAACATGGAAGCCGTTCGGCACACGGTGACGCCATCGACTCGGCAAGACCATCCAACCGGCACCAGCCAGAATCATACCCAACGGCAACAACACCAGCAGCAGTAAGACCCCAATCAGATGCATTTCAACGATAGGGGCCAACCAAATGCCCGCCAAGAAACCCAAGATAACGGTTGGCAAGGCTTCCATCAATTCAATGGTGGGTTTCACCACTCGGCGCATACGCGACGACATAAAATAGGCGGTATAAATCGCCCCGGCCAATGCCATTGGAATGGCAAAAAACAGGGCGTACAAGGCGGCTTTCAACGTGCCAAACACGATCGGCACCAAGCTCAGTTTGGGTTCAAATTCATCACTGGCGGACGTCGACTGCCACACATACGCGGGCTCAGGGTAGCCTTCGTACCAGATTTTTTGCCACAACGACGCAATCCCGATCTCCGGGTGACGGTTATCGACTTTAAATAGCTGCCACCCATTGCCCGACACGGCCAGTAAGCGGTTCGCGCGCGGGGAGATCACCAAATGATCCGGCAAGGCACCGGCAAACATCGGCTCACTGAAAATCGCTCCCTCCACCGTGGTGTAAAACGCGGACAGTTGACCGTCTTGCTGCAAGGCGAAAAAGCCTTTGCGCGCATATTCAGGCACGAGGGTATCGATGTGACTGGCGGACAGCGTAAAGGTACGGGTATTCGTTAGCGTACGTTTGCCATCATGCAGCACATCAAACCATTGCGAAACGGTACCGTCCGCATGGCTCAGTAGCAGCGAGTTCGCGCCGGACAACAAGGTCAACTGCAACGGGGCTTGACCCTCTTTGGCCACATCCACCACTTCACGTACGTAACCTGAGGCCTTCCCCAGTGTCACCACGTAGAGTGATGGCCCCGCCAACACGTACGCCGTGCGTGCATCTGGCGTAACCGCCATATCTTGCGCTTTTTGCGGCAGCCCCTTAATGGCATACGACAGGGTTTCCCATTGCTCCGTAGAGACATCCAGCCCAGTTTCACGTCGGCTAAATTGCATCACCCGTGTCCGGCCATCCTGCGTCATGCCCATGATCACCGCATGCTCCGGACGCACCGTTACGGCTAATTGCACAATAGGCAACCTGCGCGGGTCAAGAATGATCACATCCGCCCCTAACGGGCTATCGACAAAAACCGGCTCAGACGGAGAGAACGGGGCGATAAAACGGGGTTTTGCCACCGCCACCTCACCGTGCGTACCGCCAACGGCAAATACCCCGTCCGCCGGTAGCGTTCGGGCGACACTCGTGACATCGTTCAGTAAGGTATGTTGCCCCACCACGTGGCCGGGTTCAGGATAGTCAGCGGCGGATTGGCCCGACACAGAGGCCAAAGGAAGCACGCTAAGCACGCCTTGGTCTGACAGACGAAATGCATAATCATTTTGATCACTGACGGTCAGTGCGGCGGTTTGATCTGGAAATGCGGTGGTGAACGTTGACGTCGGAGTCACTTTGACCGATGAGAAGATCGGTAAGATCACATAAAGCAAATAGAAGAAGATAAGAACGAGCGTAATAAGAACGAAGATCCCGCCCGCGGTAACACCGATGCGGGTTAGCTTATCTTTTACCTTGCGGCCAGGACTTTCTCCCATCAAAAATGCGCCGGCCTTTCCCATTCTTACCTCAATAAAATAACACGTTTACTAATACTATTTCTTTAAGATGACAATTATATGACAACACAAGGGCGGGAGCTATTTTCCCGCTCGCTCTCAGTAGAAACTGTTCGCTCACTCTCAAACCCCACATTTCAGCAAGATCTGCGCCCCCTTCCTGCATAAGCTATTTGGCTTTTCATCGACCCCGCAAAGCGGCGTATTAGGTATAGACACGTGATTTATTCTGGTCACATAATGAACACTCTACTGCGACGAGAATAAGGATATAGGTATGAAACATCTCATCATTACCGTGATTGGCAAGGATCAACCTGGCTTAGTCGACACCCTGTCAGACGCCGTCTATCAACACCGCGGCAACTGGCTATCAAGCAGCTTCAGTAAGTTAGCAGGCCACTTTGCTGGGATCGTACAAGTCGAGGTGGCGAATAACGACATTGCCACCTTGCGTCAGGCACTCAATGCCCTCAACGGGCTGCAAGTGCAAATCGTTGAAGATGACAGCCACACGCCCGTGACCACCACCTTGCACTCGCTGCTGGTGACCGGCAATGACCGAGCGGGCATTGTGAAAGACGTCACCGCCAAGTTGCATGAACTCGGCATCAACATCAACAAACTGAAAACCGACAGCCACAGCGCCCCGAACTGGGGTTACCCCATTTTTACCGCCGCGTTCCAACTGGAACTCCCCGCTCCGCTCACCCTTGAGCAGGTGCAGGACGCACTGGAAGCCATTGCCGATGATCTCACCATAGATATCGACAACAACGCGTAATCACGTCACAGAAATACAGCAGGAAGCATGATGAGCACGGAATCGCTTTATATCGACAAAGAATTAAGCTGGCTCTCTTTTAACGAACGGGTGCTGCAAGAAGCCGCTGATAAATCCGTACCGATCATTGAGCGTGTCCGTTTTTTAGGTATTTACTCCAGCAATACCGATGAGTTCTACAAAGTACGCTTTGCGGATGTCAAACGGCGCATTCTGATCAATGAAGAGCAAGGGGGCGATGAAGGGCCAAAGCAATTGCTGAGCCGTATTCAAAGCCGCGTATTAAAGCTCAACCAAGATTTCGATACCCTGTATAATGAAATCTTGCTGGAAATGGCCCGTCGCCATATTTTCTTGGTTAATGAGCAACAACTCAATGACAACCAACAGATCTGGCTGCGTAAGCATTTTCGCACGCACATCTTGCCGCACATCACGCCGATCCTCGTCACCGATGACATCGACCTGCTGCAATTTCTGAAAGATGAATACACTTACCTCGCGATTGAAATGCAGCAAGGCGAGCATAAACGCTACGCCTTGATTGAGATCCCGACCAATCAGTTGCCGCGCTTTATTCAGTTACCGGAAGCCAAAGGCAAACGCCACAAAACGCTGATCCTGCTCGATAACATTATCCGTTTTTGCTTGGATGATATTTTTAGCGGCTTTTTTGACTACGACAGCCTTGCCGCCTACTCCATGAAAATGACGCGCGATGCAGAGTACGATCTCAGTCAAGAAGTCGAGCACAGCTTGCTTGAGCAGATGTCTGAAGGGCTCAATCAGCGGTTAACCGCCATGCCGGTGCGCTTTGTGTACCAACGCAACATGCCCAACGACATGATTGATGTGTTCTGTGAATTGCTTCAGGTTTCCAGCTACGACAGTATTATTCCCGGTGGGCGCTACCATAACTTCAAAGACTTCATCGGCTTTCCTAATGTCGGCCGCAGTTACTTGGAAAACAAGCCGCTGCCGCCGATTGAAAGCTACGCATTTGTCAGTGCCCGCAATGCGTTTGAAGCGCTAAAAGCCCAAGACATCTTGCTGTATTACCCGTATCACACCTTCAATCACATGACCGAATTGGTGCGCCAAGCGGCGTATGATCCGAAAGTACGCAGCATCAAAATCAACATTTACCGGGTGGCGAAAAACTCCCGCATTATTGAATCCATGATTGATGCCGCCAACAACGGCAAGCGCGTTACCGTGGTCGTTGAGTTGCAGGCCCGTTTTGACGAAGAAGCCAATATTGAATGGGCACGCCGTCTGACTGAAGCCGGGGTGCAGGTGGTGTTTGGGGTACCGGGGCTGAAAATTCACTCCAAGCTCTGTTTGATCACCCGTCGGGAAGGCGATGAACTGGTGCGCTATGCCCATATCGGGACCGGTAACTTTCACGAAAAAACCGCCCGCATCTATACCGATTTTTCGTTAATGACCTGCAATAAGGTCCTGACTGACGAAGTGCGGATGGTATTTAACTACATCCAGAATCCGTATCGCCAGGTGAAATTCAAGCACTTGATTGTCTCGCCACAGAACTCGCGCTCACGCCTGTATGACTTAATTGATCGTGAAATTGCCCATGCCAAGCAAAACTTGCCAGCACGTATTACACTAAAGGTGAACAACTTGGTGGATAAGGGCTTGATTAACATGCTCTACCAAGCCAGCAGCGCCGGTGTCATCATTCATCTGATTGTGCGCGGTATGTGTACCTTGGTTCCCGGTATCAAAGGGATCAGTGACAATATCCATGCCATCAGTATCGTCGACCGGTTCCTTGAGCACCCGCGTGTCGTGGTGTTTGATAATAATGGGGATCCTGATGTCTATATTTCTTCAGCTGACTGGATGACCCGTAACATCGACAACCGCATCGAAGTCGGTTGTCCGATTTTCGACCCAGCCCTGAAGAAAAAGATCATCGATATCCTCGACATCCAGCTTTCTGACACGGTCAAGGCGCGCATCATCGACAAAGCCATGACCAACAACTACGTGCCGCGGGGGAACAAACGTAAAATCCGCTCTCAACTGGCGATTTACGATTACCTCAAGCACGCAGAGAAACAGCAGAAAAAGAAAGCCGACAAAGAGTGATAACAGCCTATGACGGAACCCGCACGCCCGAGAGAAATCGCCGCCATTGACCTTGGATCCAACAGTTTTCACATGGTCGTGGCGCGCGTAGTCGGGCAAAGCCTGCAGATCATCAGTCGCCACAAGCAACGTGTGCATTTGGCGTCCGGGCTGAATGAACACCACCACCTTGACCAAGCTGCCATGCAGCGCGGCCTGCACTGCTTAGCGATGTTTGCTGAACGCTTGCAGGGCTTTGACCCCGACAATGTTCGCATTGCCGCCACCTATACCCTGCGTCAGGCGCAAAATGCTCAGGTTTTTCTTCAACGCGCGGCGCGCGTGTTGCCCTACCCGATTGAAATTATTCCCGGTACGGAAGAGGCGCGTCTCATTTATTTGGGCGTCGCCCACACCCAACCGGATACCGGGCAAAAATTGGTGGTCGACATTGGCGGTGGTAGTACCGAAATGGTGATCGGCGAAGCCTTTTCAACGCACTTGGCTTACAGCAAACACATGGGCTGTGTCAGCTATAACCAGCAGTATTTCCCCAAAGGCAAAATCAGCACTAAACACTTCAACGCCGCGCAATTGGCCGCGCAACAGAAACTCGAAAGCATAGCCACCAAGTACCGAAAAGCCGGCTGGCAAACCGCCATTGGCTCGTCGGGCACTATCAAAGCGATCCGTGAGGTACTGATCGGCCTCGGCCACAGCGATGGGATCATCACCGCGAAACGCCTCACCCAATTGATCGATGAAATCCTCAAGGTGAAACAGGCTGATGACTTAGCGCTGGACGGCTTAAGTGATGATCGCAAACCGGTGTTTGCCGCGGGGGTGGCGATTTTGCACGCCGTGTTCCAATCCTTGCAGATTGAAGAAATGATTTTTTCTGACGGCGCCCTGCGTGAAGGCCTACTGTATGAAATGGAAGATCGCTTTCGCCACAGTGATATTCGCACCCGCACGGCCGAAGCCATGGCCAAGCAGTACACCGTAGATCACGATCAAGCCCAGCGGGTGAAAGACACCGCCGAACGCTTGTATAACCAGATCGAGCCGCAACCGGGCTTGGCCAAAGCCGAACTGGCGACATTATTGCAGTGGGGCGCCTTGTTGCATGAGGTCGGACTGAGCATCAGCTATTCAGGGTTTCATCGCCATTCGGCTTATTTGCTCCGTTACAGCACCATGCCGGGCTTTAACCTTGAACAGCAAACCGTGTTGGCCTCTTTGGTGCGCTATCAACGCAAGAGCTTAAAACTGGAAGAAATGCCTGAGCTGAGCATCTACAAACGCAAGCACTTGTACCCGTTGATCCGCACCTTGCGTTTGGCTGTCGTCCTTAACGGTCAACGCAGTGACGATCCGCTGCCACCGTTCATATTGCACGCCGATAAAGAACATTGGCAACTGACCTTACCGGCAGGCTGGGAAGACAATAACCGACTGTTGGCTGCCGATCTCCAGCAAGAGCAAGCCTACTGGCAAAAAGCCGGCTGGACACTCACGCTGTTAGAAGATGAGGCCACCTGACAGCCGGTTCATCTGATCGCTTTTCTGCCATAAAAAACAAGGCCCATCATAACGATGGGCCTTGTGCTAAAGCGGCTTGATGCGTGACATCTGCAACGTGCGGATCATCGCGTAAATTGACTCGGCGATTAACACACTGAATCCACCACGGTTTATTCAGTCACGGCAGATAAACCCAGTTTTTCCAGCGTGGTATTCACGTCATCCACCGGCAGCGGCACGTAACCGTCTTTGGCCACTAAATCCTGTCCGTTACTGGACAGAATAAAGCGAATAAATTCTGCCTCTAACGGGGGTAACGGTTTGTTCGGCTTCTTATTGATATAAATATACAAGTAACGCGACAACGGATAACGGCCGCTGGCGGCATTTTCTTGCGTGGCTTCCACGTAATCAGTACCGTCTTCGGCAATCGGGATCGCACGGATCCCCGTGGTTTGATACCCCACGCCCGAATAGCCAATGGAGTTCAGTGAACTGGCCACCGATTGCACCACCGAGGCCGACCCCGGTTGCTCATTCACATTATTACGGAAGTCTCCGAGACAGAGGGCTTTTTGTTTAAAGTACCCGTACGTGCCCGACACCGAGTTACGGCCAAACAGCTGAATATCCCGCACTGCCCAGCTACCGGTTAAGCCTAATTGCCCCCAACGCGTGATTTCACGTGTGCCACCACAGCGTAAGGTTTGTGAGTAAATCGCATCCAACTGAGCAAAGTTGAGTCCTTTGAGGGGATTGTCTTGATTCACAAACACCGCCAAAGCATCAATCGCGACACGTATTTCCGTGGGTTTGTAGCCGTATTCTTTCTCAAATGCAGTGATTTCTTTGGCCTTCATACGGCGGCTCATCGGGCCAAACTGGGCTGTCGCTTCGACCAGTGCGGTGGGAGCGGTTGATGAACCGGCCGCCTGCACCTGAATGTTCACACTGGGATAATGCCGCTTAAATTCTTCCGTCCAGTAGGTCATCAGGTTCGCAAAGGTATCGGAACCGACGGAGGATAAATTGCCGGCAATGCCACTGACTTTTTGGTAGTTAGGCAGCACATCTTGCGCGGCCGCATTGTCTAAGGCTGCGGTGTGGGCGGCATAGGCAGGCGAGGCCGATAAGAGCAGTCCGACGACGATAAATAAGGTTTGCTGGCCACGACGGTAAGCGTCACCCCATTGTGTCAGGCTCCGTAACGGCCATCGTGATTGAGTATTTCGGTATGTCATTACCGCAGCGTGCCTCCCTTTTGCTAACAAGAAAAGCGGCCACAAAGGCCGCTCTATTTTTTCATGATGTTCATTACGCCGCGTGTGCGATCAACCGCTTAGGCAACGTAAAGGCAAACGTACTGCCTTCGCCAACCACACTTTCAATTTCCAAGTGTGAATCGTGATGGCTGAGTGCATGCTTCACAATCGCTAAACCGAGGCCACTGCCGCCGGTTTCACGGGAACGCGCTTTATCTACCCGATAAAAACGCTCCGTTAAACGGTGAATGTGTTGTGGCTCAATCCCCTGTCCACGGTCCGTCACTTCCAAGCGCGGACCGGTCGGTGAACGGAACCAACGAACCGAGACTTCTGCATGGGTCGGGGTATGTTTCACCGCGTTGTACACCAAGTTAGAAATGGCACTGCGCAGCTGATCTTCATCCCCCAGCACTTTCAGCGAGGAATCCACATCAAACGTGAACAAGTGTTCTTCGCCACCACTCAACGAGATGGCTTCTTTTTCTAACACGTCCAACATTGCAGGCACATCAATGGTTTCTTCCAATTCGATGTTTGGTGCCGCTTCAATCTTGGACAAGGTCAGTAACTGCTCTACCAGCGAGTTCATGCGCAAAAGCTGTTCGGTCATCACACCGTGGGCTTTATCCCACATTGGGCCAATCAGCATTTCTGGGTCTTTGGACATTTCCAAATACCCTTGCAAAACCGTCATCGGGGTACGCAGTTCATGCGATACGTTAGCAAAAAAGTTGCGGCGCATGCCTTCAAGCTGCTTCACTTGCGACACATCACGCACCACCATCAGGTATTCACCTTCGGTGTAGTGCATGATCCGCAATTCCAACGTACGGTCATAATTGAGCGGCGACGTGATCTCCAACGGCTCATCGAACGTCTGCTTGGTCAGGTAACGGACAAAGTCCGGGCTGCGCAGCAAGTTACTGATCGGCTGACCGGCATCATCCGGCCAACGAAAGCCGAGTAGGTGTTGCGCCAGTTTGTTGCACCACACAATGTTGCCTTCGCTGCGAAATACCACCACCGCATCGGGCAGGGATTCCGCACCGTTACGGAAACGGCGGATCAAGGTCGCTAACTCTTTGCGACGGCGACGGTTGCGCTGCTGCAAACGGTAGATACCGTTAAATAACGGCTCCCAACTGCCCGAACCTGATGGCGGGGTTAAACTGCGCTCTTTCCATAGCCAGTTCGACATTTTCAATTGATTATGGAAATGCCAAATCAACTGGATCCAAGTGGCAATTAATAAAAACCATGGCATATAGCCAAATACCATGCCGAGCACAATCCAAGGCAAGTAGAAAAACATCAGTTCCCAGACCAACTTTTTCCACGAAAGCCGCTCTACCATCAATGACTCCGTCATCATCACCGCGTCGGCCTGACGCGGTAACATTTACTACAATTACGACTATACGCGGGTTGAGAATCGGTACCCTGCGCCACGCACAGTTTGTACCAACTTATCATGGCCACCCGTCTCCAGTGCCTTACGCAGGCGACGAATATGAACGTCTACCGTGCGGTCTTCTACATACACATTGGTGCCCCACACGTTGTTCAGCAGCTGTTCGCGGCTGTACACACGCTCTTGGTGGGTCATGAAGAAGTGCAGCATTTTAAACTCAGTCGGGCCCATTTCAAGCGGATCATCATTCGATGTCACACGGTGTGAGACCGGATCCAATTTCAGCCCCTGTACATCAATCACATCATCCAACGATGTCGGAGAAACGCGGCGCATCACGGCCTTCAAACGGGCCATCAATTCTTTCGGCGAAAAGGGTTTGGTGATGTAATCATCTGCACCCACTTCTAACCCACGCACTTTGTCTTCTTCTTCACCGCGTGCCGTTAACATCACCACCGGAATTTGGCGGGTCATTTCGTCACGTTTTAAATGCTTGATCAGATTGATGCCTGAACCGCCCGGTAACATCCAATCCATCAGGATCAGCTCAGGATAAGGCTCACAAATTTTCTCTAAGGCATCATCATAATCTTCAGCTTCAATGGGCTGGTAGCCTTTCTGCTCAAGAACGAAACATAGCATTTCGCGGATTGGTGCTTCGTCCTCTACCACAAGAATCCGTCTTACCATAATGTTCTATTCCTATTGGTTGCTATCTTTGATTACTGTTCTGTCGTGCGACATTATGTGTGTTAAGTATGACACTTTTGTGACCACTCACGACAACTATGCAATCAAACACGCATAAATGTATGACCAAAATCCACTGGCAGCCCTTGTCTGTCGGTGGATGATGGCATTTTTTTGATCGTTTTGTTTTTATTACTTTTATGCCGTATTAGCCGCGGATCGCGATGCAACTTCGACCGCCCCCTTGTGCCTCAACAGCAACTTGCACCCCAATACGTTCTACCAATGTGCCGACGTGAGAGATCACGCCAATTTGACGGCCATCCGCTTGCAGCGCATCCAAACAGGCCAAGGCCATTTCCAGACTTTCTGGATCTAACGTGCCAAATCCTTCATCAATGAACAATGAGCCCAATTGACGCGTATCGGCCGCGAGCGAGGCCAATGCCAGCGCCAGCGCCAAGGACACCAAGAAACTTTCGCCGCCGGATAAGGACTCCACGCTGCGCACTTCATCGCCCATGTCATGGTCAATCACCTGCAAGGCAAGCGGACTGCCCGGCACGGGCTGCAAGGCATAACGCGGTGCCAAGTCGTGCAAATGTTGATTAGCCAACACCACCAGCTGTTGCAAGGTCAAGCCTTGCGCCAGCGTACGGAATTTATTGCCGGTTGCTGAGCCAATTAAATCGCTCATTTCCATCCACAGTTCAGTTTGCGTCTGTTGAGTCGCTAAAGCGGCACGAAGATCACCGGCTTGTTTTTCCGCTTGCTCGCCCAGATCCAAACGCTGGCGTAATTGGAAAACTTGATCATCAAACTGTGCTTTTTCCGCCTGCCATTGGGTAAATCGTTGCTGTTGGGCTGAAGTGTCATCACTGATGTTATGTTCACTCAACCACTGTTTGGCAAGTTCAATCGTCGGCTGATAATCCCGCTGAGCTTGCTGTCTTTCTTTAACAATGATTTCGCCTTGCGACACGGCCTGCTCTAGCTGTTTGAGTTCACTGCGCTCTTTCTGTAACCAGACGTCGTCTTTACTGAACAGCGCCGTTAATTCAACCTCGGTTAACGCTAATTTGTCTAACCATGCTTGCCACACATGCTGCTGCTTGTGTTGTTCAGTTTCAGATTCCGCTAACTGTTGGGTTGCGTTCTGCTGCTTGGTCAGCTCTGCGGCAATCACTTCCGCTAATTGGCTTAATTGCGTTTGTAACTGTTGGCAGTGTTGCTGCTGTGCATCAATATCGGCTTTGGCTGAGCATTCAATCGTCTCTAATGGTTGTTCACCAATCAGGTCAATACGTTGTTGCCAACAAGCCTGTTGCTCCTCAGCAAGACGCGTCACTTTCGCTGTGATCTCATTAACCTGTTGCTCACCGTGTTGAACGCTATTGGTTAACGTCGCGAGCACTGGCGCACGCTCTGTCAGTTGTTTATCCAGTCGCTGTTGTTGCTCGACATTGGCTTGATACTGCTGAATTTGCCCTTCTAAATCGGCAATAAAGCCCGCTTTTCCTTGCTGCGCTAATGCCTTTAACCAAGTGTCATGACCATAGATAACCATTAACGCTTGTTGTCTTTCCGCTACCACGTTTTGCAAGTTATTCGCTTGTGCCGTAAACGCATTCAACTGCTCTTGCGCTTGGGTTTGCTGCTGGGTTAACAGATAGCACTGCTCTTTCTGCTCGGCTTCTTGCTGAGTTAATTGCTGTAAGTGAAGCTGTTGTGTCTTCACCTCTTCAATCAGCACTTTACGCTGTTCACCTTTCTCTTTGATCTGCAGCATTTGCGCTTTGGCATCGTCCACAGCTTGCGACCAATTTGCCTGATAATCAGAAAGCTGGGCTAAATCGCTGTCAGCAGATAACACAATGTCCGCTAACGTTATGGCATCCAAATCCACAGCCATTAGATCTGTCCAGTGGCATTGCTGCTGATCGACTAACGCTTGAATGGTGTGAGTTAACCCTACGATATCTTGCTCAAGTTCGATTTGGCGTTGCTTATCTTGCGCGGCAGATTGGGTTAACTGGTGCTGCTCGGCATGCGCGTCTTGTCGTTGTTGCGCTAAGTGCTGTAACCGCTGCTGTTGCTGGCTAATAATGCTTTCAACGTGTGGATTATGCTGCTGATAAGGGTGATCTGCTGAGCCACATAATGGGCAAGGATCCCCTTCAACCAACTGCTCACGATAGTCGGTTAAGCGCATTACCGCACGGCTTTGGTTTAGCTGCAATTCCACTTCTTTATGTTGCGCATCAAGCTGTAATAATTCAGGGGCTAATGCCGCTAAACGCTGCTCATTGGTGGCAATGCTATTGATTAAACCTTGCTGCTGATGCTGAGATTTATCACGCTGTTGCAACAAGCCATGCCATTTATCGAGACCAAATAAGCTCTCTCTTAGCTTGCTGCTTAATTGCTGATATGCGCCATAGTGTTGGCGTTCTTGATCTTGCAATTGCTCTAATGCAGCAAGATCGTGCTTAGCGGTTTGCTCGCTTGATTGCTGTTTTTGCTGATCCAATGCCGAAAGCTGTTTATCCAATTGGATCTGCTGCTGAGTCACTGTCGCTAACGTTGTTTCACGCCGTTTAATATCGGCTTGCAACTGGGCAATTTGATTTTGCGCTTGTTGGAACTGACTGATGTTATCTTTGATGGCATTCTGCTGCTCCGCCAAGGCTTTTACGCCTTGCGTTTGCGCCAGCGCTGCCGTGACTTGCTGCTGTTGTGATTGGGCGGCATGTTGCTGTTGTTGTTGACTTACTAGCTGATCACGTTGTGCCGTCAGTGCTTTATTTAAGCCCGCTAATTGCTGTTGTAGCTCCGCACTTTGTTGCTGCAAACCATCGCGTTTTTGTTCAATACTGGCCGCTTGTTTTAACTTGGGTTCAAGTTCACTGAATGCCTGTTGTTTTTGCGCTAATTGCTGCTGGCTTTGCACGACCTGAATGTGCAATTGTTCTTGTTGTTGCTGCTTTGCCGTCAGTTCAGTGGTGGCCGATTGCAGTGTCTGCTGCCATTTAATCACGTGTTGTTGAGCTTGCGATAATAGCGTGAAATCACCGCGTGCAGGCAATGCCTGCTCGTACTGATTAAGTTGACGGTAACGCGGCTCAGCCAGTTGTTGCGCTTGCTTGGCTTGTACTAACTGCTGCTCACTGTCACCAATACGGTGAGTCAGTTTTTCTGCATTCACTAACACATCTTGGTGCTGTTTGAGTTGCTCAAGCTGTTGTTGCTGGCGACTCACTTGCTCACGAGCCGTCGTTAATTGCGCATTTAATGCGTCGCGCTCTTCATCAGTCAGCAGTGCAATATCACCTAACTTGCCTTGAAGTTGCGTCAGTTTTAGTTTTTCGTCTTTAGCGCGTTCATGGGCAGCAATGGATAAACGACCGTAAATCTCACCGCCTGTCATACGCTCTAGCAGTGCAGCACGCTCGTCAGCCCCTGCCTTGAGAAATGCAGCAAACTCCCCTTGGGGCAACATCACCGCACGGCGGAACTGATCAAAACTCAATCCAATCAGCTTTTCGATTTCCGCTTGTAACTCTTGCTTTTTACCCGCAAAACGTTGCCCGGTTTCAATGTTTTCTAACCATTGTTCAGCGGCTTGAATTTTGCCTTCAGCCCGACCACGAGCACGACGAACATGCCAGTGGGCACGCCAATGAGAACCGTCGTTGGCAACAAAATCGACTTCAGCAAAACCTTCGCCTTTACCACGAGACAAAATACTGCGCACGTCATTGGCTTTGATGCGGTTATCGTCATCATCACGGCCGACCTCTGCATCGTTCTTTTTGTTGGATTGCAAACGAGGAATACGGTCAAATAACGCCAAACAAATCGCATCGAGCAAGGTAGATTTACCCGCCCCCGTTTTACCCGTTATCGCAAATAAGCCAGCGTCACCTAAACGACCACCCGCAAAATCAATCTCAAACAGGCTTTGTAAACTCGCTAAATTTTCACCGCGAAGCGCAAGAATTTTCATTGTTATTCTCTCTCTTAGTCTTGTTCTTCAACTTGCGTTAATAAGGTTTCAAAAGCGTCAACCATGGCTTGAGTCGGCTCACCATCGAATTTTTTATTCCAACTCAGGGCAAACACCTGTTGCGGTGACACATCCGATAAGCGGCGATGTTGCAAGCTGTCTTGTTGCTCGCGCTGAGGGTAATGCGGGGTAATTTTGGCAAGACGTACTGATTTCCCCTCTAAAGCTTGCAGCACTTTTTCACGCAACAGGGCTTGAGGCTTATCAAGCAGCACATGCACTTCTAAAAATGGCTGTTGCTCTCGTGGCAATTCATCATCCGGCAAGGCTTTTAATGCGGCTAAGACGTCATCCAGTGACGCAGGTTTCGCAGGCACTTTGAGCATATCAACACGACGAGGAATGCTGATTTCTTCAATGGCAGTGACCTCACTGCCCTCTAACTCTACGACCAGAATTTTATGCGAATAATTACGTTCTGACATTGATAGTGGAATGGGTGAGCCGCTGTAACGTACATGCTCTTTCTTTGCCACTTTTTGCGCTAAGTGCAGATGCCCAAGAGCGACATAACTCATGTCATCGGCAAAAATAGAGGCCGGCAGCGCATGCTGGTTACCGCCCAATACGCGACGCTCTGACATTTCAGATAATTGCCCCGATGCCATGTAAGCGTGTCCCATGCCGATCATCGCTTGTTCTGGCGCAAGCAATTTTCGGGCAGCTTGGGTTATTTCGCCGTATAACACTTCGACGCCTTTGATCAGGCGATCGTCGTTTTCATCAAGGTTATCGGTACGCAAATCGGCACTGCGTAAAAACGGCACAGCCAACACCCATGCCGTCGTCTCACCGGTGTTATTGCTCAGCGGCACCAACATACGATCGGTATCCAGCGCGCCGTTCTCTAGGCGATGAATGCCGCCTACCATGTGCAAATCAAACGCTTTCAACAGTTCATGCGGCGCATCCAATTTACTGGGTGAATCGTGGTTACCGCCAATCATCACCACATCCAACTGTGGCAGGCTTTTCGCTAACCGCGCCAGAAAGCGGTACAACATGCGCCACGCACTGGCGGGGGGGTTGGCGGTATCAAAAATATCCCCGGCCACCAGCAAGGCGTCGACCTGCTCGGCCTCTAAGGTGTCAGCCAGCCAGTCCAAAAAGGCCTGATGCTCCACATCCCGGGAGTAGCCATGCAGTTGATGGCCTAAATGCCAGTCTGATGTGTGAAGAATTTTCATGACAATTCACTCTATGCCAAAGGGAAACTGGCTTGATTGTACCGCACTTTCTTCTCCCCGAAATCATCATGCCTTCGCGCTTTGGGCGAAAAGCGCGAAAACCTAAGACAAAGCCCAATCAATGCAATAAGATTGACAACCCAATGCACAACCTAGGATCTGTAACAGCCATGATGTGGTTTAAAAACGTACTCACTTATCGCTTCAGCCGCGAGATTGACCTTAATGCCGATCAACTTGAAAAGCAGCTGGAAGAGTTCCGCTTTACGCCATGCGGCAGCCAAGACATGCACAAGTTTGGCTGGGTACACGCGCTAGGCAAGCACGGCGATATGTTCACGCACGTGATCGGCGACAACATTTTGATCTGCGCGCGCAAAGAAGAAAAAGTCGTTCCTGCATCGGTGATCAAAGAATCGCTGAACGCCAAGGTTGACACACTGGAAGCAGAACAGGGCCGCAAGCTGAAGAAAAGCGAAAAAGACACCATCAAAGATGAAATCATGATGGATTTGCTACCGCGCGCATTCAGCCGTAAGCAACAAACGTATGCCCTGATCATGCCAAAAGAAGGCTTTATCTTGGTGGATGCGGGCAGCTTCAAAAAAGCTGAAGACATGCTGGCCCTGCTGCGTAAGTCTATCGGTAGCCTACCAGTTGTGCCTGTGACACCGGAAAAACCGACTGAACTGACGCTGACCGAATGGGTACGCTCAAACGCGTCACCAACGGGTTTCACCATTGGTGAAGAAGCCGAGTTCAAGGCCTTATTGGAAGACGGCGGTGTGATCCGTTGTAAGCAACAAGATTTGTCTTGTGATGAAATTTTGGCACACATCGAAGCCGATAAAGTGGTCACGAAATTGGCGCTTAACTGGCAAGAGCGTATCGACTTTATCTTGTGTGATGACTTGTCCGTGAAACGTTTGAAATTCGCCGATGAACTGCGCGATCAAAACGATGATATCGACCGCGAAGACATGGCGCATCGCTTGGATGCCGACTTGTCGTTGATGGCCGGTGAATTTTCAGCTTTCCTACCGAATCTGTTTGAAGTACTCGGTGGGCTAGAAGCGAAAGCCTAAGCCATCACCATAAGCCAACAGGCTTATTCTTCTATTCCGTGCTGAGGGGACGCTTGCCTCTCAGCGCGATTTACTCCCTCTCCCCTTTTTTCCTGCCTGTTGCTGTATTTCTATCTCCCCTCCTTTACTTTGTCTTTGCTTTACCTTTACGCCGTCTTCCTCCCGCATTTCCCGACTCATTATGCCGTTTTCATTGCCTTTGTGTGGTGGATCACAGTAAAATCTCGCCTCACTTCCGTATCCCTACGATACGGCCTGATTTGCAATCAGACACTGGAATATAAGAGCTATGTTTAAACCTGAATTGTTATCGCCTGCGGGCAGCCTAAAAAACATGCGTTACGCGTTCGCTTACGGGGCAGATGCTGTATACGCCGGTCAGCCACGTTACAGCCTGCGTGTTCGTAACAACGAGTTCAACCTCGACAACCTGAAAATCGGTATCGATGAAGCCCATTCCCTTGGCAAGAAGCTGTACGTGGTATGTAACATTCAGCCGCATAACTCTAAACTGAAAACCTTCATTCGCGATTTGAAACCTATCGTTGAAATGGGCCCTGACGCCCTGATCATGTCCGATCCTGGCTTGATCATGATGGTACGCGAAAACTTCCCAGACATGCCGATTCACCTATCTGTACAGGCGAATGCCGTTAACTGGGCGACTGTGAAATTCTGGTCAACCCAAGGCGTTGAGCGTGTGATTTTGTCACGCGAACTGTCGCTAGAAGAAATCGAAGAAATCCGCGAGCACTGCCCAGAGACAGAGTTGGAAATCTTTGTTCACGGCGCACTGTGCATGGCGTACTCAGGCCGTTGTTTACTGTCTGGCTACATCAACAAGCGTGACCCTAACCAAGGCACCTGCACCAATGCATGCCGTTGGGAATACAAGACAGAAAAAGCCACTGAAAACGATGCAGGCCAGATCGTTGAAGTACAAGATGCCGTTCAGGTTCAAGAAGCCGAACCACGTCCAGACAACACGCTGGGTCTTGGCAAGCCTACTGACGAAGTGGTGCTACTAAGCGAAGCACACCGCCCTGAAGAAAAAATGGCAGCGTTTGAAGACGAGCACGGTACTTACATCATGAACTCAAAAGATCTGCGTGCCGTTCAGCACGTTGAGCGTTTGACGAAGATGGGCGTGCACTCACTGAAAATCGAAGGGCGTACCAAGTCGTTCTACTACTGTGCACGTACTGCACAGGTGTACCGTAAAGCGATTGATGATGCTGTTGCGGGTAAAGCCTTTGATGAAAGCTTGCTAGGCACCCTAGAGAGCCTTGCACACCGCGGCTACACCGAAGGTTTCCTACGTCGTCACACACACGATACGTACCAGAACTATGATTACGGTTACTCTATCTCTGATTCACAGCAGTTTGTGGGTGAATTCACCGGTAAGCGCCGTGGCGACTTGGCTGAAGTAGAAGTGAAGAACAAGTTCATGACCGGTGACAGCCTAGAAGTGATGACACCAAAAGGTAACGTGATCTTCACGCTCGAAGCGATGGAAAATCGTAAATCTGAAGTGATTGATGATGCAAAAGGCAATGGCCACTTTGTGTTCATTCCCGTCCCAGCTGATATGGATCTCGATTTCGGTTTGCTGATGCGCAATCTAAACTCAGGGGAAAACACCCGCAACCCACACGCTCCGAAAGACGGTCAATAATCGCTATGGCACTGCTCATTACCGGTAAATGCATTAACTGTGACATGTGTGATCCTGAATGCCCGAACGAGGCGATCACCATGGGTGCCGATATCTATGAGATCGACCCAGACAAATGCACAGAGTGTAAAGGCCACTACGACAAGCCAACGTGCCAGTCGGTGTGCCCCATCACGAACTGTATCATTACCGATCCTGATCATATCGAAAGCGATGACGAGCTACTTGAAAAGTTCGTCACTCTGCAAGGGATGGTGTAACCGTTTCTAAACGGCTAACCACTCTTAACAAAAAAAGCGCCCAAGGGCGCTTTTTTTCTATCCGTATATTTCAAACTGTACCTGTCTTTTCGCTCTGTCTTTTCGTACAGCCGCTCTCTACTGCCCTTCTTTTTATCCTCGAGGTCTTTATCTTATGTTTCCAAAAGAACCAAGCACTGCGCGGGGGGCGGTGGCGGCACTTTTTTCTTCGCTTTCACGACGTCTTTCTTTGGCTTAGGCTTTTTCTCTGATTTTGGTTTGGGCTTCCAAGACGCGAGTTCTGCGCCACAACCGTCTCCCAGTGGCGGTGCTGCTTGCTCTTGACAACTGCTATCCCCTTCCGGGCAATTGAGTCTGACGTGGAAATGGTAATAATGCCCCCACCATGGGCGCACTTTACGTAACCAATCACGGTTGTTCCATTCACGTTCACACAGCTGCTCTTTGATCACGGGATGGACAAAAATACGCGCGACGCGTGCATCAGCGGCGGCCAATTGGACCATTAAGGCTTGCGACTGCCCCCAGTGCTTCTGATTGATCTTGTACTGCTTCAAATGCACCATCGGCAGCGGCTGTACATCAATCAACTCATCATCACTGAGTGGCTTATCCACCACTTTCAGCCAAATATCGGCATCTAATCCTGTCTGATGACTAGCATGACCCGAGGCAAAACGGCCACCGCGCGGCATGGCGATATCACCCACTAACAACTGACCCAACTCCAGTTTATTGGCTTTTTTCGACAAGTCCGTAAGAAATTGAATCATATCGGGGTGACCATAATAACGACCACGGTAGGAACGCATCACTTGGTACCCTTCCCCCGCTAGCGGTAACGAGGCGCCCCCCGCCAAACAGCCGTTGTTATAGGTGCCGATAGATTCAGACTGACCATTACTCGGTGATTCAACCTGCTCCCAGGGGGTGCTCCATACCTGCGCACTCCAAATCATGCCCAGTAACATTACAATGCCATATTTCACGGGTACTCCTTTACTCACCAACTCAAATCGCAAAGACGCAGATCGCAAAAGAGGAGCTGTGCTCCTCTTTCGTTGATCTATTTCGCTCTATAACTATAGTCTTTTACGACTATTTAGAAGGCATAGGAGACATTTAATCGAATATCCCGACCGGCATCTAAGGTTCCTTGGGCAATCTCACCGTTGTTACCGTAACTTGCATGATCGCGATAAGCCTTATCCAACAGGTTCTTAACCGTAAACGTCAACGCCAAATCATCATTATTCAGTGGGTACCATTGCGCATAAATGTCATGCAAGGCATAGCCCGGCTTTTCCGCGTAACCTTCCGCTACATCGGTTAAGCGTTCCACATAGCGCCCGATATACCCGATTTCCACGTCATCCATCACTTGGTAACTGACATCAGCGACCCAGGTATCACCAATGGCTGTGCCGATCCCTTTGGTGTCATCATTCAATGGCTCACCATTCAGCTCCGGACGTGATTGATTGTAGCTCAACCCTGCCACAACACCTTGCCACTGATACCCCACGCGAGCGGTAAACCCTTTGGTTTGTAAATCACCGAGGTTAGCCAACTCGCGAGGCCGCTCGTCCGTTTCGCCCACGACATCTTCAATTTCACTCCAGTAACCGGTGACCGAGACCTGCCAATTCCCCGTTAACCAGTTGAAGCCAATCTCGGTATTCTCTGCACGTTCTTCTTTACGATCCACTTGGCTTTTCGCGCCATCCAACTTAAAGATTTCACGTACCTGCGCACCTCGGATCGCCTGCGCATAACCCGCATACACATCTAATCCCGGCATCACTTGATAGGTCAGATTGATGTTCGGGCTAAAGCCATCGTGGTTAATTTCTTCACTGTTAGACTCTTGCAACTGGTAGTCATCATAGCGGAGACCCATGCTCAATAAGACGGCATCCGTCAGTTGCAGATCCCCTTGCATGTACACACCCAGCACACGCCCTTCATCCGTGTCAGCCCCATAAATAGGGCTGCCTAAATACCCTTCATCGTCACGGTATTCGATACCGTAAGTGATCAGGTGCGGGCCAAGCGCGCTGACATTACGCACATCCAAACCGTAGCTTTTCGCTTCGCCCAAGTAATCCCCCCATGGGCCATCGAGATGCTCCAGAGAGGTTTTAGTGTGATAAGCCGTAATGTCCAGCGCCAACCAATCATTGTTCAACGGATCAAACTGATAATTACCCGTGATCGTTTCACGCACCATTTCTTGATTAATCGGCGCATTTTTCACGCTCTCGACCCATTGCGGGCGATGGTAGCGGTAGGCTTCGTCTTCCCGGCGATCGTAACTGAGTGTCAGCTTCTGCTCATCACTCAGATCCCCCACCAACTTCACGAAGCCCACTTTGTTTTCAGCGGCGGTATACGGTTGCTCATCGCCATTACCATCAGTGAAATCACCTTGATCGCTGTACGATAACGTGGCTAACACACTGAACTGATTAGAAAGGTAACCATAGCCGCTCAGGCTGGTTTTGTACCCTTCCGTATTATCGTAATAACCCGCTTTCACCAAAGCCCCGAAACGCTCATCGCCTTGTAGTAGATCTTGCGGATCTTTGGTCACAAAACGGATCGCGCCACCCAATGCCCCAGGGCCTTCTGTGGCCCGACCGGCACCCGCAGACATTTCCACTTGGCGGATCAATTCCGGCTCAATCGATAAACGGCCTTGGTGGTGATATACGTAGCCCGATTGCGTCGCCCCATCGATAGTGACATTGAGCAATGTATCTTCAATACCACGGACATAAATCTTCTGCGATACACTGGATCCACCACCAATAGAGACCTCAGGATCAGTGCGGAAAATATCACTCAGATCCGTCGCTTGACGTTTGTCGAGTTGCTCTGAATCAATCACCACTTCCGGTAATTGCTGCTGACTCCCCGTGACAACCATCGTTTCGTGCATGGCATCCTGCGCCTGTGCTGAATACGCGACCATCGCGAATGCGACGGCTAACGAGACGCGTGTTTTGTTGAATGAACCGCCCTGTTCCATAAACCCACCAAATAGAAATAACAATCATTTTCAATAAGGCGCATATTTTGATAATCAGAAAACGCAATGTAAAACACTTTTACAACCGTTACACATCACGCATCGTTCCCTCGCAATTTTGGGTGCACATTTATGTAAAACGGTAACCTCGACCGTGAAGGGTTTTAATACGGTCTGCAGCCATACCAGCACAATGGAGTTTTTTGCGGACACGGCTCAGGTGCATGTCGATACTGCGATCATACGAACGATAAGTACGTTCTAACACGCTATCGCACAAATCCGACTTACTGACGATACACTGGCGATGCTGGGCTAATTGCCACAACAACTTAAATTCTATTGGGGTTAATTTCAGATCATGCTCGCTATACTGGGCACGCATAACCGTTTTATCGAGCCGTAGTTGGTCAACAATTAAAGTATGAGCGGGATTGGGGTGATAATGCGGACGCCGTAAAATGGCATTCACACGGTACGGTAATGTCTCTAACTGTTGGGGAAGACAAATGTAATCATCAGCCCCTTCAAGAAAGCTAGCCATACACGTCGCTTGGCAATATTCCCGAGTAAAGATAATCGTCGGTAACGCAGTTTGTCGCGTCACAGAGAGCAGAGACTGACGGAGCGGCGGATTCATGCTGGCGGGAATGAATACACACCGCCCTTTGCGTTGGCGAATAGACTGAATGGCAGCCGTCTCTTCGATGCACAATGCATCATACCCTTGCACACTTAACGCTTGTGCAATGTACTCGTGATCAGACGGATAAGGGGGAGAGGCTGTCACGACGATCACTTTTTCGCTAACCGGCTTAGACGCAATCGTTGTGCTTATTGCTGTATTAGATTGTTCGAATTTCACGCACCCTCAAATGATATTCATTCCCATTTAAGGACAATACTAATGAAATCAAATAGCAACACAAGCGGGAGAGGAAAACAGATCACACAATAAATAAAAAGGCCCTAATGGGCCCTTTCTGCAGAGAAAAATGCTATTTCATTTGCTGATCCAGATTGAGGATCGTCAATGCATTACTCACACTCGTCGCCAGCACATCAACGACACCGGATCGCAGCACGCCGAGCAAGGCCAACGCTTTGCTGTTTTCTGCGGCAGTCACCACCACTGTAGGAATGTGCCGTAATTCTTCCATACTCAAGCCAATCACACGATCACTCATCATGGTATCTGCACGCAGACCTTTACTGTCAAAGAAGTCATAACCCGCCAGATCGCCGACAACCCCTTTGCGGATCCTCGCTTCCACGATCTCTTGCGGTGTGAACCAACCGAGTTTCACCATATGACTGTTTTCATTCATGTCTCCGACACCGACCAACGCGACATCAGCACGACGGGCGCGATCTAAGGTCTCTTTTACTGTGCCATTTTTCATGATGGCTTCTTTTACTTTGATGTCTTCAACATAGGCGGGTGCATACAAGGTTTCACTGATCCCACCGTATTTTTTCGCTAACAAACGGCAGATATGATCGGCGTTGATGGCATTACCCGAACGGTGAGTGCCCCCAATCCCGCACACAAAGCGGCATTTACGGTGCGGCACGACACCCACATGGCTGGCAATCGTGGCAATATTACGCCCTTGCCCAACCGTCACGACCATGTCATCAGTCAGGGTCGCCGCTAAATAGGTTGAGACCAAACTGGCCACTTGCTGGCGTTGGCTTTCATCATCCGGCTGATCCAAGGCAATCAACGCGCGTTTCAAGCCAAAACGCTCAATCAATTGCTGCTCCAGTTTTTCACTGAAGACTGGATGATACTTTACGGTAATTTCAACGACGCCTTCATCACGCGCACGACGCAATAAACGGCCGACTTTCGCTCGCGACATGCCAAACTTTTGGGAAATTTCTTCTTGCGTCGCACCATCTTGATAATAGGCAATCGCAATTTCCGTCAACATATCACTGTCGACTTGAGGTATATCATTCACAGGCAGGCTCATTCATTTCCCAAGTAATACATGGCATAAACACGAGGGACTATCTTACCTTGAAGGCTATACTGGTGCGAGCCTCACCACCGTGATATGCGGGCTCTTTTTGACAAGAAGAACACCAAAAATCACACACTCACAAGCTGTTACCTTCTCGTCCCGTCTCCCAATTCTTCTCAAAGGTTCGGCCCTCTGGGCTGCCATCGATGCAAACGTAATTTTTCGGTTTACCGAGCAACCCAAGGCGGAAGGCATTTTTCGGGTCGCAATAGGTTTCCACATGCGTCGCATAGGCTTCTCGATACACTTTTTGCTGTGCACTGTCTATCGCGCCAAGCTGACTCAAATCGGTCTCACTACGCTCATGATGGCCCACTTCCACATCATACTGCGCTAAACCAGACCAATCACCTATCTCAGCATACTGTGATACCTGAGAATTACTGCACCCTAGCAGCCCCAACAATACACAAGCAACAATCGCTATTTTTTTCATATAGACCTCCTACAACACGTCCCTTCAGTATAGAAACTCTCCGTGCCATCGCTGAACAATGGCACAGCAGAAAAGCATATGACACTGTCATCCCTTTCTCTTTGCTCGCGATCATGTAGTCGGGAGTATGGGGGGATTTTAGGAGATGATCATATTGGAGAATCTTACATGCCGAAGATCTAACAAAACATACAGACGTAAAAAGCCCCGTCATTTCTGACAGGGCTTTCTTATAAGTGGCGGAGCGGACGGGACTTTCTATCAACCTTGAGAACAACGCGTCCCCCGGCGGACTGGCCGCTGCCCTCAAGGTAAAGAGGCTAACCAACTGAACTACCGCTCTACTCAGGATTCAAACAAACTACRGATGTAAAAAAGCCCCGTCATTTCTGACAGGGCTTTCTTATAAGTGGCGGAGCGGACGGGACTTTCTATCAACCTTGAGAACAACGCGTCCCCCGGCGTGACTGGCCGCTGCCCTCAAGGTAAAGAGGCTAACCAACTGAACTACCGCTCTACTCAGGATTCAAACAAACTACGGATGTAAAAAAGCCCCGTCATTTCTGACAGGGCTTTCTTATAAGTGGCGGAGCGGACGGGACTCGAACCCGCGACCCCCGGCGTGACAGGCCGGTATTCTAACCAACTGAACTACCGCTCCGCAGCGTGTCTATTCAGCACTTAAGCAATTTGAAGCCTGGCGATGTCCTACTCTCACATGGGGAGACCCCACACTACCATCGGCGCTGTTACGTTTCACTACTGAGTTCGGCATGGGATCAGGTGGGTCCATAACGCTATGGTCGCCAAGCAAATTCTGTTTGAAAACATTCCGCTGGTTATAAAGCCCGCTAGCGGTGTTAATTTGCTCTCGTACTTTATTCCGGCGCTACCTTTGGTAGGCGGAATATCTTCACAATCTGGAAAAGTTAACTAGTTGTGTTCTCATACACGATTCAAGTGTTTGCGGAGTCCGTCGTCTCTTGCGAGATAAAACCCCTTGGGTGTTGTATGGTTAAGCCTCACGGGCAATTAGTACAGGTTAGCTCAATGCCTCGCAGCACTTACACACCCTGCCTATCAACGTCGTAGTCTTCAACAACCCTTTAGAGACCTTAAAGGTCTAGGGATGACTCATCTTGAGGCTCGCTTCACGCTTAGATGC